>DASQGS010000320.1:0-11737 GCA_035632455.1 Thermoanaerobaculia bacterium
CGCCGGGCAGACAACGCTTCGCCACGCGCGCGGCCAAGGCGTCGAGCTCGCCGAGGTAGTGATCCACGTTCAGCCGCGGATGGTCTTCGAGCGCGATCAACAGCGCGCCCAGCGCGAGGTTCGCGTTCGTCATCTCTCCCTCGGCGAACGCCCGGAATTGCTGCCGCGCCACCCCGGGATGCATCAACATCGGCTCGGACATGGCAGTGAGAGTCAGTGAGCAGTGGAATCAGTGAGCAGTGGTCAGTGGTCGGTGGTCAGTAGAATCAGTGAGCAGTGAGCAGTGGCCGGTGGAGTCAGTGAGCAGCGGTGTAGTGGTGGTCGGTTGGTTCAAAGGCGCCGGCCGTGGCTCTCGGCAAAATCCACTTCTGCTTTCTGCCTTCTGCTTTCTGCCTTCCAGAGTTGGAGTGTAACTCAGCCCCTCGGTGTTTTCAGGCCCGCATGAAACCGGAGCGGACCGAGGCCATCATCCTGACGACGTTTCCGGCGAGGGAGCGCGACAAGATGGTCGTCTTCCTCACTCCCAATCACGGCAAACGCAAGGGATGGGCGTACGGCGCACGGGCGATCAAGAGTCGCTTCGGCGCGGCGCTCGAACCGCTGGCGAAGGTGCGCATCGGCTACGTCGAGCGCGAGGCCGAGGAAGTGGTGCGGATCGAGTCCGTCGACCTTGTCCGCTCGCTGTTTCCCGCGCAGCAGAACCTGCTCAGCAGCGTCGCCGCGACGTACATCGCCGAGACCGTCGATACGTTTGCCCAGGCTGGCGATCCGTCGGAATTGATCTACCGGCTTCTCGATCGCACGACCGAGGCGTTGCTGGAAAGCGCCGAGCCGCTGGCCGTCGTCGCCTACGCCGAGATCTGGATGCTCCGACTCGCGGGGATCTTCCCGTCGCTCCGCAATTGCCACGAGTGCCACGGAGCGATCAGCCGCCCGCTGCGCTTCGACTCGCACGCCCAGGGGTTCGTCTGCCCTACGTGCGCCGGCCGCGATGCCTTCGTCATCAGCAACGACGTCGTGGATGCATTGGAATCGTTGTTCCGCCTCCCGGTCGCGGAGTTTGCTGCGAAAGCGTTCTCCTTCGAGATTCTCTTCGAGATCCGCTCCCTTGCCGGCAGCGTGCGCCGGCACTTCCTCGGCCACGAGCTGAAGTCGTTCGAGATCCTCGCGTCGATCACACGATGAAAATCAGAAAGCAGAAGGCAGAAAGCAGAAATGGATCCCGTGCTCATTTCTGCTTTCTGCTTTTTGCTTCCTGACTTCAATACAATCGCGCCCTTATGAACCCAATCCCGCTCTCCGAGGTCCAGCAGATCCGCGAGCGCATCGCCGCCGGGCGAGCGCTTGCCGCCGCACGATTTCGCGACGCGTTCGACGCGGAGAGCACGCTGCCGCCGAACGAGCGTTGGCCGATTTTCCTGACGATTCAGGCCGCCGCCCTGCTGGAGACCGCGCGGCATGTCCGGCTGCGCGATGGATATCGAATCGCCTATCGAATCGACGAGCAGCGCACGATCTATCCCCACGCCGTGGCCTTCGTAGGGCCCAGCAGCGCTGGGCCGTCCGCCGTTCCGCCAGCATCAGCCCTCGCGCCGGACGTAGCGCTGTATCCGTATTTCGTAATCGATCCCGAGCCCGCAGCTTTGTTCGAGTACTGGCTCATCACCGGCGAGATTCTCGGCTCGCCGACATGGGCGACCACGCGCCTCATCACAACGGGCGAAGAATACTCCGAGGCCCTCGGAAAAATGCAGCAGACCCAGATCGTCCGCGCGCTCGTCGTCACGTTCCTTCCCACCGCGGAATGGCGCGACGACGGCACGGGCGTGCTCGAGGTGACGGTCTGGTCCCGCGCCGGCGAGGAGCGGATCGAACGCCGCACGCTGATGCTCGACCGCAATCACGAGCTGCAATTCCACGGCCGCGAGCTCATCGCCGAAGGGCGAGGCGGGGTGAAGGTGTAGGTACGTCATTCCCCGGCTTCATCACCCAGGCAGTCCTGGACTTGGATGTTCCTGAATCCGGATGCCCGGGGAACTATCGACATGCTGCTCGCTACCGTGCTGTCTGGATAGAAGGCTCGAAGCACTCACGAATTGGGCAGGCGCTAGCCGATGCTTGCATTGCAGAATCGGATGATGCCGATCCACCACTGAGAGTTGCCTGCCGTCGTCGGCTGAATTATTTTGGCAGGAGGTAGGGAAAAACCAGTTCGTGTCACTCCTTAACAGTAGAGTTCTCCACGAAAGGCTCGTGAAGTGCCGATCGTTCATCTCTCTGCTGATGAGCAGTTGCTCGCGGCGCTGCGACCTCCGCCGCGGCACCGCTGGGATACTGAATCGAGCCTGCGGGTCATTCAGATGCTCGCGCTCGTCATTGCCGGCCTTTGGGCATACTACATGTACCTCAAGAAAGGCAGCATCGAGGTCGACCGGCTTGCGCAGACGCCAGTCGCAACAACAGAAGATCTGCGCGTCAAACCACTCAGCGACGCGCCAGGTTGGTACTATGTCGAGTACGTCTACACGTTCACTAACACCGGCAACAAGGCGATCACCATCGACTCCTTGATGGCGGAAGCGTTCGTTGCTCGCACGCCCGCCGTATACGGCACGGCACCGCTCCTCATCAACGATGTCGCTGATCCTGGCATTCTGCCTTGGCGTTGCGTCTCTCGCCGGGGGTTCAAGAGCCCCTCGACATGGAGCCCGACGGACCGCCGAATCGTGAGTGGCGATGACGAGGCTCCTGCAGAAAGGGGTGGTGGCGGCACGGGTGTGATGAATGCGGGCGAGCATCTTGACGGCATCATCGCAGTCCTCGTGCCCGGTAGGCCCACTGACTTCGTAGGCTTCCGGGTCCAGTACGCGATCAACAGCGGTAGAAACAAAGTCGATCAACAACGGCTCAGAGAATTCGCAGCGCTTGGCCTAATCACTGAACAACGGAGGTAGCTATGCGACCACTCACTATCCTTGTCATCCTTCTAACCCTTCTCGTTGCAGCCTGCAAGAAGGAGGAACCGGCCAACAACGACACCGCTGCGACAGCTACGACGGCTACGACCGCTACGACCGCTACGACCGACACGGCAGCCACAACCGACACGGCAGCCACAACCGACACAGGTTCCACGGCCATGACTGATACGGCGGGGCGCAGGGATACCAACACAAACCCTACGACCAGCAGTACGAACCCTCTGACAAGGAAACCCTAACGCTAACCTACCCGGAAAGTCGGTACCTCGCTGGTGCCACGGGGCGGCCTAGCGCACTAGGCGCCTGTGCTCCCACGCGATCCTGCCCTCCAGCAGCGCGATCACCATGTCGTGGTAGGTGCCGACGGCATTGATTAGATCGCGTTTCGCGATGCGCTCGCTCGCGCCATGCGCGTCGAGGATCGAGCCGGGGCCGAAGAGGAGCGGCTTGCCGAGGTTGCCGAGATGCGGAACGTCGGTGTTGAACGCGACGATGGTCGATGGCGCGCCGGCGGGCACGACCATGTGCTGCGGATCGTTGCCGAGGGCGCGGGTCAGCGTTCCGCCGTGCTTCGCGATGAGGGCCTCGAGTTTCGCGCGGGCCACCTCGAACGGTCCGGCGAGGCGAAACATCATCTCCGCCTCGGCCTCGGCGGCGATGATGTTGGGCTTCTGCCCGCCGCGGATGACGCCGACATTCGCGGTCGCTTTGCCGAGAATCGGATCTGCGCCCCAGTCTGCTGCATTGACCTCGGCGACAGCGGCGATGAGCTTGTTGATCGCCGAGTCGCCGCGCTCCGGGTACGCGGAATGCGCGGCGATGCCTTCAAAACGGGCGGTGGCGGTGAGCGCGCCCTTCGAGGCGCGGGCGAACTTCGATTCCGTCGGCTCGCCAACGACGACATATTCGCTGCCGAGTTCTTTGAATTCGATGTTCGCCGTCTTCGCGCCGATCGAATCGGTCTCCTCGCCGACGACGAAGAGGAATGCGAAGTCGCGGATTCCGTCGCCGAGAAGGCGCTCCCCCGCCGCGATCATGGCTGCGATCACTCCCTTGGTATCGCAGGCGCCGCGGCCGACGAGATACTCGCCGTCCTCCGAGGAGGCAAACCACGGCGGCACGGTATCGATGTGGGAGTTGATGACCACGCGCGGCCGTCCACCGGCGGCGGCGTAGAGGTTGTTGCGTCCGGGCGCGACGGCGTGGCGGCGGCAGGCGAAGCCGAGACGCGCGAGCGCGTCAAACAGGAAATCGCCAACAGCGAGCTCGTCGCCCGTCGTCGACGGGATGTCGATAAGCTGGCGGGCGAGGGCGATGGGGTCGATGGGCACGAATCGTTAGTCCCGCCGTCGACGCCCGCCGCCGCCCTCCCCGCGGAAGAATCCCGGGAATTCGTTGGCCATCCGGGACAAGTCCGGATCACCAGGGTATTGCTCGCGGAACGAGCGGGCGAGACCTGGCACTTCCTGTCGCTGGCCCGCAGCGATGGCGAGGCCGATCCGGCAGAGCTGACGCTCGCGGTCGTCGAGGCGCTGCCTGTCGGCCAGCGCCTTTTCGAGCTCGGTCGCCGCGAAGCCCATGTTGCGATTGAGGAGCGCGATCTGGCCCATGCGGAAGTTTGCCTTTGCGTAGTGCGGGTCCTTCATGAGCACCCGATGGAACGTCTTCCGCGACTCGCGCCAGTCGCCTGAGGTGAGCTGGTTCATGGCTTCGCCGTACAGCGAATCGGCCGATCTGGCGGCGTCGCCCGGACGCTGCTCCGGTGCTCGTTCCTCTTCGATCGGCTGCGGCGGATGCTGCGCGTCGATGCCTTGCGTCAATCCGGGAGACGGCGGAGGCGGCGCGGCATCCGGCGCGTGCTGCCCGTCCATCGGTCCGCGCGGAGGTGGCTGATTGGCCGGCTGGTACGCAGCCGCGCTGCTGCTCGCCGGCGGCGGCGCGGCCGGCGAGCGGGTCGCCGGCGCGGAAAGCTCCTGAACGGTCGACGTCGGAGCGGTCGATGCCGGCTCGTTGACGGAGACCGCGGCCGTCGATGGCTGCGCCGGTGCCGAACTCGCTGATGACGACGCGATCGAGGCCGTCAGCGCCGATTGCGCTTCTCGATGGCGAACGTACAAAGCGCCCGCGACGCCGAGCGCTGCCACGGCGGCCACGATGGCGGCGATGATGGGAGCCTTCGACTTTCGTGGCGGTGCCGCGGCTGCGACGGTCCTGGCGGCGCCTACCGCCGGCCCGGCGATGACAGTCGGCGCGGCAGCGATTGCGGTCGGCGCGGCGCCCGATCGCGTCTGACCCGCCGTCACGGCTGTCGCCCCGCGGACTACGGTCGGGGCGCCTGCGGTCTCGGCTCGCGGCATGCTCACGACTGTCGCGGCAGCGCCGGCGCCCGTGTATGGCGCCGTGTTCGCAATGCCGAGTTGCTTGTCGAGCGCCGCCGAGAGATCGCCGGCCGTGGCGAAGCGCGCGTCGCGATTCTTTTCGAGACAGCGTTGGATGATGGCGTTGAGGCCCGGCGAGACCGCCGGATTCAGCTTGACGGCGTCGAGCGGCTCGTCGCGAATGATCTGGGTGATGGTCTCGGTGATGGTGTCGCCGCCGAACGGCAGCCTCCCGGTCGCCGCTTCGTAGAGCACGACGCCGAGGGAGAAGATGTCCGTGCGCGCATCGAGCTCCTTCCCGAGAGCCTGCTCCGGCGACATGTAGTGCACGGTGCCCAGGATGATTCCCTGCTGGGTCATGAATGCCGTCGGCGTTTCGCTGGTGCTGGCCTGCAAGCCGACCTGCTTGGCGATTCCGAAGTCGAGAACTTTGACGCGAGACCCGGCGACGATGATGTTGTCGGGCTTGATGTCGCGGTGGACGATGCCCTTCTCATGCGCCTCGGCCAGGGCATCGGCAACGCCCCGGCCGATCCGGCAGATGTCGGCCTCGGCGATCGTGCGCCGGCGCAGCACCTGCGACAGCGGCTCGCCCGACACAAACTCCATCACGATGAAAAGACGATCGCCGTCCTCCTCGATCGAGTGGACGGTCGCTATGTTCGGATGGTTGAGCTGCGCCGCCGTCCGCGCCTCCCGCTTCAACCGGCTGATGGCATTCGCATCCTCCGCAAAGCTGGGCGGCAACACTTTGATCGCCACCATCCGCCCGAGGCGCGTGTCCTCGGCCTTCCACACCTCACCCATCCCCCCCGCACCGATCGGCGCGATGAGGCGATAGGCTCCAAGGTGCTGATCTGGGGTAAGCATCGGGAGATTGTAACGCGGGTTGGGGGGCTGGGGCGCATACTTCAACTTCAGACTACGCCATTCGGGAGTGGACAGCAGAAGGACCCTTGATTCGATGCCCGCGACCGACACGGCGCGGGTTGTCGCCTTGGCTCCTGCGGATCTTAGATTCTGCTACTCTTCCCCATGAAGCCGCTGAGCGCCGCTTGGCTGGCAGAGTCTCACTCCAAACTCTTATAGACCATGTCTACGCCAATGTTATTCGATCGCCCGGTGGTCTTGCGGAATGTGACATGCTGCTACTGTGGCAAAATGTTGCAGTATCCGTTAGTACCAACAAAGGATCATGTTGTGGGACGTCGTTTTGTCCCCAAGGGTAAACTCGGGGGGTGTTGGAACGTCATCGTCCGGGCATGCTCGATCTGTAACGTCCTCAAGTCAGCACTAGAAGATGACATCTCGGCCATTTCGATGCAACCTGACCCATTTGGTCGGTTTGCCATAGAAGACGAAGCCCTCGCTGCTGAGGCGGCGCGCAAGGCTGACAGGAGTTTGAGCCGCTTGACGGGGCGACCTGTTCGGGATAGCTCCCACACTATCACCTTTGGCGGGGCGCTCGGCCCATCCGCCACGTTTTCGTTTACAGCGGTGGGTCCGCCGCAACTCGATGCTGGCAGAGTGTGGGAACTTGCGCGCCTCCAGATCTCCGCGCTCTTCTACCTAATTACCTATAGCCAGGACCAACAACGAGGAGGGTTCTGGCCAGGAGTATTTAGCCCATTTCCGGTGTCTCCCCGCGCAGACTGGGGCAACGCCCTAAATCTATCTTTCATGGAAATGACTGGCACTTGGCAGCTCGGATTCATCGGTACCACGGCTGAAGGATTTTTCAAAGCCGTAATTCGGCGTAGCCCTGATGCGGAATTGTGGTTTTGGGCCGTAGAGTGGAACCACAATCTCCGGGTGTTTGGTTTCTTCGGTGATGCGGCGGCGATCGACAGAATCGTCGACCAGCTTCCAAACCCCGAAATGCATGTCGTGGGCCGCGACGGTGATGAAGTAGTCCGTATGCGTGAGCAGATCCCGCTTCCCCCAGAAAAGGACATCCTCTTCTGCGGGCCAAGCCTCGCCGAGGAGGATCACGAACCGCGAAGCCGGTAGGCGGCAACCTTACATAACCACTAACTCGATGCACGACTCCGCAACCGTCGTGTGAGGCAGTTCTTCACTTCGTCGAGATTGGTACCTCAAACTCATCGGAGCGCCATGCGGCGTATGCGAGCGCCTCGGAGATGTCGTCGGCCTCGAGGTACGGGTAGAGGCGGAGGATGTCTTCTCGGGAGTGCCCCGAGGCGACCAGACCGACAACCGTTCCCACAGTGACACGGATTCCTCGGATGCAAGGCCGGCCGCCCATCATCTGAGGATTCACCGTGATTCGAGTCAGGGTCTTCATGGGTGATGAGTATAGGCGGGTTGGTGGGAGCGATCAAAATCGTAAAGGCCCAAACTAACGCCACCCTTCAGGCCGCGCTGTGGCAGCGGCATCACGGAGACCACTCGCTTGCGGACCCAGGGCGCTGCCCTGGGCTGAGGGATTGCGGCCCTTCGGGCCTGAGTCCCGTAGGGACGATTGAAAATAGCCCAGGATGCCAATCCTGGGTGTCGCCGGCAACGATCTAAGGTCGAGTTGAGTCCCGTAGGGACGATTGAGGTTGGACAAGGTTGGACATTTTGTCTCTCAGTTGATAAAGCCAAGGAAAAAGCCCTCTCCCGCCGGGAGAGGGCGGCGCGAAGCGCGGGTGAGGGGACCCCGCGCGCAGCGCGCAATCAAAGTGATGACGACCTCGCGCGGATCGTGCCACCGAAGGGCCTGTGGCCCGCGCCGCGGGCTTCACGGTGTTTTGTCGCGCCGCCGCCAACCCCCGGGTGAAGCCGTGGCTGAAGCCGGGGCTAAAGCCGGGGGCTACATTCTTGTGCCGCCTTCGGCGGCTTTCCCAGGACTGCGTCCTGGGCTATTTTCAATCGTCCCTACGGGACTGAGACCATTCTGCCTACGGTCTGCTCGCCGACAAATTCGTCGTAATCGGCTCCCACTCGTTCGGCGCGGGGATGGCGAGCCTGCGCTGGAGCGCGGCGAAGCGGGGAGTCGTACGGATTTTCTCGAAGCTGGAGCCGGCGACGACTTCGGCGAGCTCGCCGGAGCGGAGGGCGACGAAGCGGTCCAATTCGTCGAGCGCCAGGTCGCTCTCGTCGAGGCCGGCGTGGACCTGGGCGATGAAGGCCGGGGAGACGAATGCTTTCTCCTCCATGGCCCGGAGGTCGGCGAGGATCGTGCGGGCGCGCTCGGTGTCGCCATTGCGGGCCGCGGCATGGCCGAGGGCACCGAGGATCTCGGGGTAGGGCGCGCTGATCGCGATCGCGCGCTCGAACTCCGCCACGGCGTCGGCGAAGCGGCCGAGAGTCGCGTAGCAGCAGCCGCGCACGAAGTGGGCCCAGACGAAGTTCGCATCGAGCTCCAGCGCTTTCTCGCAGCAAGCGATGGCCTCGGCGTCGCGTCTGGCGTAATGCAGGATGTAGCCGTATTGGACATTGAGCGGCAGCGACAGCGGGTCGATGCTCAGCGCGATCTCCGCCTCGACCACCGCGTCTTCCCGGCGCCCGGTGATGTTGAGGTGGATCGAGTACCAGTGATGTGCTGTCGCGTAACTGTAGTCGAGCTGGAGGGCTCGCCGGAACTCCTTCTCCGCCTCCTGCCACTCCCAGTGATAGATCGCAGCGAGCGCGCCGAGCGTGGCGTGGGGAGCCGCGAGCGTCGGATCGAGCTCAATCGCCCGGCGTGCCGCATCTTTGACCCGCGGGAAACCTTCCTGCGGCGACGCGAACGCCATCCCGCTGCGAAGCAGATAGCAGTCCGCAAGACCAGCCCAGGCCGGCGCATAGGCAGCGTCGATGGCGATGGCCTGCTGGTAATCGTCGATCGCTCTCGCCACCGCGTCCGCCGTCCGCTTGTTCGCGTGATACCGGCCCTTGAGGTAGTACTCGTACGCCTCGGCGGCGCGCGTCGGACGCTGCGCCAGGCGCTTCTTGTCGCTCGCCGTGAGCTGCAGCGCCAGCTTCTCGGAGATCTGCATGGCGATCTCTTCCGGCAGATCGAACGCGTTCGAGAAAGGTTTGCGAAAGCGGTCGCCCCAGAGCTGCGTGCCGTCGCGCGCTCGCACGAGCTCGATGTTGACCACGAGCTGCTCGCCGATCCTCTGCACTTTCCCGGTGACGACGGAAGCGACGGCGAGCTGCTGCCCGATCTCCTGCGGCGAGAGATTCGAGCCCTTGTAAAAGAACACCGTGCTCCTGGCCATGACCCGAATGCGCTGCAATTGCGCGAGGTTCCGGATCACCTCCTCCGTGATTCCGTCGCTCAGGTACTCCATGGCCGGGTCGTTGCTGGCGTTGAGGAACGGCAGGACGGCGATCGATTTCGCCATCGAATGGCTCTTGCCCTTTGAGCGCGAGGGGCGGGCGGTCACGCCGGGAATGCGCGGCACGGCGTGCAGACTCTCGGCCACCTCCTTCATCGACTGGAATCGATCGTTGGGGTCCTTCTCCAGACAGCGGAGGATGATGCGCCGCAGCTCCTCGGGGGTGTCCGGCGGCAGCGGTGGCGGCTCCTCGCGCTCGATCCGAGAGATCACCTCGAACACGTGGGTGCCCTCGAACGGCATCTTCCCGCTCGCGATCTCGTAGAGCATGGTGCCGAACGAGAAGATATCGGAGCGGTGGTCGATCTGGCCACCCGTGAACTGCTCGGGCGACATGTAGTAGGCCGTGCCCATCATCCTGCCCGGCTCGGTGCGGAACTTCGTGATCGAATCCGCCGACGCCTCATTGCGATGCTCATCCAGCTTGGCGAGACCGAAGTCGAGGACCTTCGCGTAGCCGTCGCTGGTGATCATGATGTTGTCGGGTTTGAGATCGCGGTGGATGACGCCGAGGGAATGAGCCTTCGCCAGAGCGTCCGCGGCCTGGGCCAGATGCTGGAGAAGATTCGTCTTCAGCTCCTGCTGCTCCAGCTTCTTGCGAAGCGTGTCGCCCTCGATGTACTCCATGACCATGTAGTGGGATCGCGCGCGCCGGCCGGGAAGGCGCGCGGCGCCGAAGCCGTAGATGGTCAGGATGTGCGGATGGTTCAGCGAGGAGACCGCCTTAGCCTCGCGCTCGAAGCGCTTGAGGGCGTCGTCGTCGCGCTGCAGGTGCGGAGCGAGCAGCTTGATGGCCACGTTGCGCCCGAGTTGCGTGTCGCGGGCGAGATAGACCTCACCCATCCCTCCCGTTCCGATGCTCGAGAGGATCTCGTATTGACCGATGCGCGTTCCGGGAGCGATAGGCATGATGTTGGCTCGGATCCGTGCCGGAAGGGCACACCGCGCCGGCGGCGAGCGGACTCGCCGCTGAGGCTGGCATTATCATGGTCGCCGCCACCCTCTGCAATCAGCGAAGACACTTTGCAGGAGCTACCCGATGACGGAACAACGGGCTTACGGCACCCATCCTGACCTTCCCGACCATCGCGACCACTTCTACGAGCCGCCGCCGGACCTCTTGAACCGGCTTCCGGCCAGCATCGACATGCGCCCGCATTTTCCGCGCGTGTATCACCAGAAGAAGCTGAACAGTTGCTCGGCCAATGCCGTCGCCGCGGTGATCTGGTTCGAGGAGATTCGGATCACCGGGCGCCGTGCTCCATCGCCATCGCGGTTGTTCATCTACTACAACGAGCGGGCGCGGGAGCGAAAGGTCGAGAGAAACGTCCCGGTCTCGCTGCGCGACGGCTACAAGAGCGTTGTCCGGCAGGGAGTCTGTTCTGAGGAGATGTGGCCGTACGTGCTCAAACGCTTTCGCGACCGGCCGCCGCGCAGATGCTACCGGGCGGCGAAGAAAGCGAGAGTCATCTCCTACCAGCGCCTCCACCGGCGCCTCGAGGACATGAAGGCGTGCCTCGCCAGCGGGCATCCTTTTGCGCTCGGGCTCTCGGTCCACGAGAGCTTCCACGGAGCGGCGATGAAGCACACCGGCCGCGCCTCGATGCCGAAGCGCGGCGAGCGGCTGCTAGGCGGTCACGCCGTGGTCACGGTCGGCTATCACGACGAGCACCAGCGATTCATCCTCAGAAACTCCTGGGGCCCTCGCTGGGGATTGGCAGGGTATTTCACGCTGCCGTACCAAAACGTTTTGCATGAGAGCTACGCCTGGGATTTCTGGACGATTCGAGCGTAGATGATCGGCGTCGTTCTTAGCGTAGCCGTCGCCGTTTTTTGACTTTGCATTCCAGTGATGACGAACAAGAGTCAAAGTCCGGCGACGGCGACGGCGACGGCGACGTCAACGGCTACGGCTACGGAAACGCAAACCTCACAGCCGACTGAGCGGAGACCCGGCCGACGAGAGTCGCCGAGCAAGGGCGACTCTCCCGTCAAGCGATTCACACAGCCCGCCCCCTTACCGTTGCCGTCGCCGTCCTTGGACTTTGCA
>DASQGS010000321.1:0-11187 GCA_035632455.1 Thermoanaerobaculia bacterium
CGATCGTCAGCTTCATGAGGAAGCGGTCGAGTTGCGACTCCGGGAGCGGATAGGTCCCGACATGCTCGACGGGATTCTGCGTCGCGATCACGAGGAACGGATCGGGCAACGGCAGGCGCCGCTTCTCAACGGTGATCATCCCCTCGTTCATGGCCTCGAGCAGCGCCGACTGCGATTTCGGCGTGGCGCGGTTGATCTCGTCCGCGAGAAGGACGTTCGTGAAGATTGGGCCGGAAACGAACTCGAACTCCTGATCATCCTGATTGAAGATCGTCACGCCGACGATGTCCGCCGGCAATAGATCGCTCGTGAATTGGATGCGCTGGAAGGAAAGCGACAGCGATCGCGCCAGGGCATGCGCCAGTGTGGTCTTGCCGACGCCGGGGACGTCCTCGAGCAGAATGTGCCCTTTTGCCAGCAGCGCGGCGATCGCAAACTGAATGACCTCCGACTTGCCGCGGATCACGCGCTCGACGTTGGCCTGCAACGCGGCGATCTTCTCGAGGGTGTGGCTAATCGCGATGGGTTCTCGTGCCATGGTTACTCTACGGTTGATGCGAAGCAGGGGTTCTTATGGACTGCGGCGGCTTGCCGCCGCTTTTCGCGCCAGAGGCACGGTCTGCGTTCTTGCCGCGAAAAGCGGCTTTGGCCGCCGCAGTCCAAAGCGGCGGCAAGCCGCCGCAGTCCATACGCTCACAGTTTCTTGTAGTCCGGCCCGCCGCCGCCTTCCGGCGGAACCCAGGTGATGATCTGGTACGGGTCCATGATGTCGCACGTCTTGCAGTGGAAGCAGTTCGTAAAATTCAGGAACGGCACGCGGCCGCGGCCGTCCGCGGTCGGCTGTGGCTCGTACACGTTCGCCGGGCAGAAGTGCAGACATGGATTGCCGTATTCCGGCGTGCAGCGCGTGATACAGATCTCGGTATCGCGAATCAGCAGATGGGCCGGCTGGTTTTCCTCATGCACGACGCCGCCGTAGTAGACGTCGCTGACCTTGTCGAACGTGTAGCTGTTATCGAACTTCATCTTTGCCGGCGGATGCGGATCCTCGGTGCCGAAGTAGCGTTGGATGCGCTCCATCCGCTCGTGCCCGGCATGTCCCTCGAGGCGATCGACCACGCCGAAGCCGCGCCCGCCGGTCACCATTCCGAGTCCGGTGTTGAGCATGCCGGCGAGCCGGCCGTACTCGAACGCCTGATGGAAATTCCGCTGGCCCCAGAGCTCAGTCCTGGCCCATGAGGCTTCGAACAGGACTTCGTATTCGCCGAGGTGCGCGGCCGAGAAGTCTTCGCTGAGCAGGGCGTGAAACGCAGTCTCGGCGGCGAGAATCCCGGCTTCGATACCGAGATGAATGCCTTTGAGGCGCGCGCCGTTGAGGAAACCGGCGGAATCGCCCACGATCATGAATCCTTCGCCGAACATGCGCGGCATCGAGTAGTAGCCGCCCTCGGGTATGGCCTTCGCGCCGGCGGCGATCATCTTGCCGCCCTCGAGAATCTTCCGGATCGCCGGGTGAGTCTTGTATCGCTGGAACTCCTGATGGGGATCGAGCGTCGGGTTGCGGTAGTCGAGTCCGACCACGAGGCCGATGTCGACGATGCGGTCCTTCATCCCGTAGATGAATCCGCCGCCGAACGTCTCCTCGTCCAGCGGATAGCCGAGCGTGTGGATCACGCTGCCCGCCGGGAATCGATCGTCCGGGAGTTGCCAGAGCTCCTTGACACCCACGGAGTAGACCTGGGGGTTCTTCCCGGCATAGAGATCGAAGGCCTCGGCGAGCTGTTTGGTCAGCGTTCCGCGCGGCCCCTCGGCGAGAATCACGATCTTGGCCCGGACGTCAACGCCCGGCTCGTAGTTCGCCTTCTTCTGCCCGTTCTTGTCGACGCCTTTGTCGCCGGTGCGCACGCCGACGACCTTTCCCTCTTCGATCAGCACGCGCGACCCCGCGAATTCGGCGAAGAGATCCACACCCATCTCGGCGACGATCGGCGCCATCCACCGGACCATCTCGCCGAGCGAGATCACGTAGTTGCCAAGATTCTGGAGCGGCGGCGGAAGCAGCGGCGCCGCGAATTTCCAGCTCTCGGTCATGTACCAGAACGCGTCGTCCGTCACCGGCGCCTCGATCGGGCAGCCGCGCTCGAGCCAGTCCGGCATCAGATCCGCGATGCCGCGCGGGTCCATCACTGCGCCGGAGAGCCCGTGCGAGCCGAATTCCTTTCCCTTTTCGAGCACGGCGATGGAAAGGCCTTCCAACTTCTTCTCCGGAGATGAGTCGTTGTGCGTCTTGATCAGTTGCGCCAGCTTGTAGGCAGTGGCGAGGCCGGCCGGACCGCCGCCGACGATCACGACGTCGACGTCCAGGGTCTCGCGTTCAATGCCTGGGAGCTCAACCATGCAGAAATCTCCTCAGTCGATTTGGGCGGCGTGCATTGTATCGTGCTACCTTCCCATCGATGGCATCTCGACGCCGCACGGCGTTGCCGCTCGCCGGCGTGCTTGTCGCCGACTTCTCCCGCGTCCTCGCGGCACCGCTCTGCACGCAACTCATGGCCGATGCCGGGGCGCGCGTGATCAAGGTCGAGGAGCCCGGCGGCGGCGACGAGACGCGGCGATGGGGTCCGCCGTTTCTGCACGGCGAGAGCGCGTACTTTCTCTCCGTCAATCGCGGCAAGGAATCGATCGCCTTGAACCTGAAGACGCCGGGCGGCGCCTCTGCGGCGGCCCGGTTGATCGAGCGCGCCGACGTCGTCATCGACAACTTCCTGCCGGCGCAGCGCGAGGTTCTCGGCCTCACCGCCGAGCGCGTCCGGGCATTGAATCCGCGGTCGATCCATTGCTCGATCTCCGGTTACGACTCCGAGGGACCATCGGCGAATGTGCCGGGATACGACCTCCTCGCGCAGGCCGAGAGCGGGCTGATGGCCATCACCGGGGAGCCGGACGGCGAGGCCATGAAAGCCGGCGTCGCGCTGTCCGACGTCCTCACCGCGCACTACGCTTTCGGCGCGATCGTCTCGGCGCTCTTCGCGCGGGAGCGCAGCGGGCTCGGCGAGCGGATCGAGGTCTCCCTGTTCGCCGCCACCGTGGCCTCGCTGGTCAACGTCGCCCAGAACGCGCTCGTCACACGCCGCGAGGCCGTTCGCTATGGCAACGCTCATGCCTCGATCGTGCCGTACCAGGTGTTCCACGCCAGCGACCGGTCATTCGTCCTCGGCGCCGGCACGGACCGCCACTTCCGCGTCCTCTGCGAGGCAATCCTGCGCAGGCCCGAGCTCGCTGTCGATCGGCGCTTCGCGACGAACCGGGCCAGGGTCCGCAATCGAGCGGTCCTCCTGCCGCTCCTCGCTGCTCAGTTTGCGACGAAGACCGCGAGAACATGGATCCATCTCTGCCGCAAGGCCGCCGTTCCGGCAGCGCTCGTCCAAGGCGTGCGCGAAGCTTTGCAATCGGGCGAAGGTCGCCGTCTCGTGACGACGATCGATCACCCGGTGGCCGGAACGTACGAAGCAGCCGGCAACCCGCTTCGTCTCCGCGGCGAGCGCCTGACCGCCCGCGGCGCCCCTCCGCTCCTCGGACAACACACCGACGCGATTCTGCGCGAGCTCGGCTTCACGCGCCGCGAGATCGCGCGGATGCATGGCGATGGAGCAGTTGGTGGCCGAACGTTGTGATTGTAAGTTCGGCCCTGAGGCTTGGACTTTGTGAACGGGCCCGGCCGCACTCCGGAGGAGTGCTCGCGAGGGCCAGCGTTCGAATGTTTTTGTGGACATCCTGCCACGTGCCGTGGCCGAACTCTGCATTGCAAGTTCAGCCACGCTTATCGGAGGATCGACAGCCGGAGAAGCACGATCGAGCAGACCATGAGGAACGCGATCAGCGCCACGAGGAGAAGGATCGGACGGAATTCGCCCCCGCGCTCTCTTGCCGAGCCGAACGCGCGGAAGGCAAAGTACAGCGTGGTTCCGCCGATGGCCATGATCACGGTGCCGATCACCAGCGCGCGGAAGATCCAGCGGTTGAGCTCCGCCTCACTCGGACCTTGCGCGACGGCGGCAAGGAACAGCGTGTGCCAAACGAACATGGAGGCAGGAGTATAGCGATGAGGAGGTCAGCCGTTCGACCGATCACGGCCGCGATCTTCGACTTCGACGAGACCATCGTCGATCTCGAACGGCAACACACCGAGGCCTCCATCGCCCTCTGCCGGCAATTCGGCGAAGACTTCCTGCGTATGCCGCAGGAGTTTCGCTTCGCATCCGGCAGCCGGATCATCGACTACGTCCGCGAGATCCGCGATTTCTTCGGCTGGACCAATCCGGTCGACGAGCTGGCCGGCATGCGCGAGCGGTTCTTCCTCGAAGCCTGCCGCTCCAGCGAGATTCGGACGATGCCCGGGGCCGAAGCGGCGATCCGGAGGCTCCACGACCGCGGGCTACGGCTGGCGATTGCGTCTTCGAGCGTGGCCTCATCGATCGATGAGATTCTCCGCCGCCTCGGGCTTCGCGGATTCTTTCAGGAGATCGTCGATGGCAGCCGCGTTCAGAAGGGCAAACCTGATCCCGAGGCCTACCTCGTCACTGCTCGCGAGCTCGGAGTGCCAGTGGACGAGTGCGTGGTCTTCGAGGATTCGCAGGCCGGCGTGCTCGCTGCAAGAGCCGCGGCCATGCTCTGCATCGCGGTGCGCAATCCAGGCGCGAAGCAGTTCCAGGATCTGACGGCGGCTGATCTGATCGTCACCAGCTTCGAAGAGCTCGATCTGGATTGGATCGTGACACGCACGGCGTAAAGCCCAGCAGGCCTGGGGCGAACTTGGGCCAGGACCATCCTTCGGCGGCTGGTCAATTGCTTGCTTCACCGGCGACGATGCTAACGCTGGTTACATCAGCCCCACTCGCTTCAGCAGAGCCACGTAACCCGGGTTCCGCCGTAGCCGTTCAAATGAGGGGTCGACCTTCAGCCACACCAGCGATTCCGAGCGGTCGATGTAGGCTTTTTCGAGCTGGGCGAGCGCCTCGGTGTCATCGCCGAGGCCGGTCTCGATTCGCGCCAGAAACAAAGGAAGCGTATAGCCGCCGGAGCGCGAGCGAAGCTCCTCCATCGCCTTCGTCGCTTCCTCCTTATCGCCGACGCGTGCGTTCACATAGCCCCATGTGGCGAGAAAAAGGGGCGTACGTCCGCCAATATCGAGCGCCTTCTTCAGCGACGCGATCGCCTGGTCCTTGTTTCCTTCAGTCATTTCGATCTGCGCCACCAGCCAGTAAGAGTACGGCCAGCGATCGTCGAGATCGATCGTCTTTTGAATCTCTGCACGGGCTTCGTTCAAACGGCCTGCGTAGAAATAGGTCCTGGCCACGTCGTACGAAACCGGGAGCGACAGCGGATCGAGCTGGCGGGCGATGATCTTCTCGTGGATGGCATCGTCGAATCGCCCGATGGCAGTCAGGTAATCGCCGAACAGCCTGTGTGCCTCGGCGTCGTTGGGATTGAGCGCGAGTGCGCGGCGGAACTCGCGCTCGCCTCCCTTGAAATCCCAGTCGTACCAGACCTTCACCACTGCCAGCGATGTGTGGCCCTGAGGAAGCGATTCGTCGATGGCCACCGCCCGTCTCGCCGCCTCGCGCGCTCGCGGCATCGCTTCACGCGGCGCGACGTAAAGATTAGAAAGGCCGTACCAGGCGTCGGCCAGGCCGGCGTAGGCCAGCGCATAAGTCGGGTCCTTCTCGATCGCGGCGTTGTAAGACTCGATGGCCTTGCGGATCGACGGCTCGTTGAGCCGCTGACGGTAATAGCGCCCCTTGAGATAGAGCTGGAAGGCCTCGCTGTTCTCGGCGTCTCGCCGTGTGAGCAGCTTCTTCTCCTCGCCGCTCAATTGACGGCGCAACTTGTCGGAAATCTCCTGCGACATCTCCTGCTGCACGGCCAGGACGTCGGAGAGCTTGCGGTTGTACTGCTCTCCCCAGATCTGCGTCCCTTTCTTCACGTCCGTGAGCGCGGCGCGGATGACGAGCGTATCTCCGCGCTGAATGAGCTGTCCTGTGACCACGCCGCGGACCTTTAGCTCGTGGCCGACGCGGAGCGGGTCGGCATTCTTTCCCTTGTAGCGGAAGACTGTGCTCCGCGCGATCACTTGCAGATGGGGAAGCTGCGACAAGCTGTCGATCACACTCTCCGTGATGCCGTCGCTCAGGTACTCGCTGTTGGGATCGCCTGAACCGTTGGCGAAGGGAAGCACGGCCACTGAATCGATCGTTGTTCCCTCGGCGAACGGGCCGAAGCGCACGAAGGCGTAGAGCGCCGCCACGATCAGCAGCATCAGAGCGCCGACCATCACCACCGGCGAGCCGATCGTCCGCCCGGGTTTCTTCAACGCATCCGAGGGCGGGAACGTCATCCGCATCGTCGGCGCCTGGGCGAGCGGCACCGGCGTGTAGCGGCGCGGAGAGTCGTGCGACAGCAACTTGTTCTCGAACTCCAGCTCCTGGCGCAGGGTCTTGAGATCCTGCAGCATCTCACGCGCCGTCTGGTAGCGATCGCGCGGATCCTTCTGCAGCGCCTTCATCACGATGCGGTCGAGCTCAGGCGGGATGTCCGCGCCGGTGACCACCGACGGCGGGTCGGGGTCCTTGCTGGCGATCGAGTAAACGACGTCCAGAAGATTGAGACCGGCGAACGGCGTGGTGCCGGTGAGCATCTCGTAGATCACCGTGCCGAGGCTGAACAGATCAGCGCGGGCATCGGGAACGTGACCTCGCGCCTGCTCCGGCGACACGTACAACAAAGTACCGACCAGCGAGCCGGGCGCGCTCTCGGCCGCGGGAGTCCCGCTCTCGTCCGTGAGCTTCGCCAAGCCGAAGTCGAGGACCTTCACGTATCCATCGCGCCGCATCATGATGTTGTCGGGCTTGATGTCGCGATGGACGATGCCCGCTTCGTGCGCAGCCATCAACGCGCTGGTGACGCCGAAGGCCACTTCCACTACTTCGCCGATCGGCATCGGTCCCTTGGCGATGCGGCTGCGCAGCGTGTCGCCCTCGATGTACTCGGTGGCGATGAAGTGCACGGAGTCGGCCTCGCCGATCTCGTAGATCGTGATGATGTTCGGATGATTGAGAGCCGATGCCGTCCTGGCCTCGCGCTGGAATCGTCGAACCCGCTCCTGATCCTGCGTGAAGCGCGCCGGCAGGAGCTTGAGTGCGACTTTGCGATGGAGCGTCGAGTCCTCGGCCAGGTAGACCTCACCCATCCCGCCGACACCGATCAGACGGTCCACGTCGTAATGGGAAATCCTCGCCAGACCCTCCATGATGTGAGTGGGTGAGGATATCCGAAATGAGCCACGCAATGGACGCGCTCACGGTGTCATCCTGAGCCGGCGAAACCCCGGAGGGGTGTAGCGCGGCGAAGGATCTCCTTTGCGAGAGCCACTCCTGCCAAGATGATTCTTCTCCGCGGCCTCCGCGGCCTCCGCGTGAGCATCCGTTTCACGCGGAGCCGCGGAGAGAAACCATGCTCAAACACAGACCTCTTGACAAATCAACAAAACTTGATATGTTGTCCCGCATGGTCAAGCCCCTGCGGAAGGCGAAGGGAACTGCGAAGGCCGAAGCCGTTGCGCTCGCCGCGCTGTTCCATGCCCTCTCCGACGAGACGCGCCTGGCCATCGTCGCGCGTCTCTGCAACGGCGAGCAGTGCGTCTGCAACCTCGCGGACATCCTCGGAGCTGGTCAGTCGAGGCTCTCATTCCACATGAAGACGTTGAAAGATGCCGGCCTCGTCCTCGATCGCCGCGACGGCCGCTGGATCCATTACTCGCTCAGCCCCGAAGCACTCGACACCCTCGGGGAGTTCCTCGCCTCCGTCCGCAAGGGCGCCGCGGAGGTCGCCTTGTGCTGCCAGAAATGATTCGCCGTGCCCAACACATCAAGAATTCTTGATTGACAAGGAGAACATCATGTCCGAGACAACCATCACCGATATCGTCCGCGAAAAATACGGAGAGGCCGCGAAGCGCGCCGCCTCCGGCTCAACGTCGTGCTGCGGAACCGCCCCGTCCGCGTCCGGGCTGCGCGGCGATCCCATCACCTCGAACCTCTACGCGCCCTCGGAGATCAGCGAGATCCCGGAGACGGCCTATCTGGCATCGTTGGGTTGCGGCAACCCGACCGCGCTCGCCCAGCTTCAGCCCGGTCAGGTCGTCCTCGACCTCGGTTCGGGTGGAGGCATCGACGTGCTGCTTTCCGCGAAGCGCGTCGGGCCGGCCGGCAAGGCGTACGGCCTCGACATGACCGACGAGATGCTGGAGCTGGCGCGCGAGAACCAGCGCAAGGCCGGCGTGACCAACGTCGAGTTCCTCAAGGGGCAGATCGAGGACATCCCGCTCCCCGACGCAACCGTCGACGTCATCGTTTCCAACTGCGTGATCAATCTCTCCGTCGACAAGGACAGAGTTCTCCGCGAGGCCTTCCGCGTACTCAAGCCGGGCGGGCGATTCGCCGTGTCCGACGTCGTGACCTCGGGCGAGATTCCTGAGTCCGTCCGCAAGAGCGTGCTGCTCTGGATCGGCTGCGTCGCCGGCGCACTTTCGGAGGATGAATATCGAAGGAAGCTCGAGGCCGCCGGATTCGCCGACGTGACCGTGGAGCCGACGCGCATCTACACCGTCGCCGATGCCCGCGACTTCCTCACCTCGGCCGGCATCGACATCGACGCCATCGCCTCCGAGGTCGACGGCAAGTTCCGCAGCGCATTTGTGCGAGCCGTGAAACCTATGTAGACACCACATAGGTCCCGTCGGTCCCATAAGTCCCATGCGTCCCATAGGTCACAAGAAACCATGCCACCAATCAAAGTCCTGTTTCTCTGCACCGGGAACTCCTGTCGCAGCCAGATGGCCGAGGGCCTTCTTCGGGACGTTGCTGGCGACAGATTCGACGTATTCAGCGCCGGAACGGATCCCGTAGCCATAAATCCCGGCGCTGTCGAGGTCATGCGCGAGAAAGGGATCGACCTTTCACATCAGCGCTCAAAGGGCGTCGAGCTCTTCCTCGGACAGCATTTCCCTTATGTGATCACCGTATGCGACTCCGCCAATGAGCGCTGCCCCATCTTCCCCGGCGTCGTGACGCGTCTCCACTGGTCGTTCGAAGACCCGGCGCATGCTGCCGGCAGCGCAGCGGAGAGGCTTGCCGTCTTCCGGCGCGTACGGGATGAGATCGAGGCGAGCGTGTTGAGGTTTGTGGACGAAGTAGAACGCGGCTTAAGTTTGACCGGCGACCTTGCTGTGACTCGGAACAATGTCCCCTATGTGACATAGGAGGCAATCACCACAGAGGCGCAGAGGACACAGAGAGAGAATTAGTGAACATCTCCTCTGTGCACTCTGTGTCTCTGTGGTGAGATCCTACGTCGTCGAACTACGAAAAAGTGGTTACGCCACACCCGTCCGATGCGCGCGCAGGAACGTGTCGGCCTTGCTGAACACCTTGGCCATGTTCATCCCCTTGCGCACCGCGGCAAGCGTCACTTTGCGCGTCGCCAGCGCCGCGCCGAGCGACACGTAGGTGCTGATGCGTCCGCGATGCTTGTAGCGGACATTGAGGGCGTGCCGCCAGAGGCCCGAATATTCTTCATAGAACTCATTGAGCGGCAGCTTTGTCGGCAGGACGGCGTGGACGATGTCGTACATCTCCCACTCGTGGGTGTTCACATCATTCTTGGCCGTGTCCCAGAGATCGGTCCCCGGCAGCGGGGTGAGAATCGAGAAGCCGCTGTTGTAGGCCCCCATTTCCGAGATCCAATTGCGCAGCGTGGCGAAGTCGCTGCGGTCCCATGCCGGATCGACGATGAAGTTCGGAGCGTAGCCCACGCCAAGGTCCCTGAGAGTCTCGATGGCGCGGACGTTATTCGATGCCTTGTTCTTCTTGTTGACGGACGCGAGACCCTCGTCGGTGACCGACTCCAGGCCGAGGAAGATGGACAGGTTGCCGCAGTCCTTCCACATCTCGATGAGGTGCGGGAAGCGGCAGATGATGTCGGTGCGGGTCTGCACGGTGAAGAACTTCTTGATCCCGGCAGCCTTGATCTGCCGGGCCATCTCCTCGCCGCGGCGGACGTTCATCCAGAAGATGTCGTCGGTGATGAAGACGTTCGGCGCCTCGATCGCCAGGAGCTCCTTCACCACGCGCTCCGGGGACTTCTCGCGGAACGTGCTCTCGTGGAACTTCCAGACCGAGCAGAAATTGCAGCGAAACGGGCAGCCGCGCGCGGTCTCCATAAGCGCCAGCGGCTTGCGGAAGTTGATGTAGTAATGCGGCGCATAGTGCGAAATGAGATGCCGCGCCGGCATCGGAAGCTCGTCGATGTTGCTGCGCGCCGCGGCGTGGCCGGTGAAATGCCGTGCGCTGCCACCATCGCCATTACCGTCATGAAGCCAGAGGCCCTTGACGGTTCGAAGGTCGATCCCGCGGGCCAGGGCATCGACCATCTGCGGCATCACCTCTTCGCCGTCGCCGATGGCCAGGGCGTCGATGGACTTGTGCGAGAACCACGCCGGATCGCGCGACGCATCGTGACCGCCGACGACTACGAACGCCGAGGGCATCTCGCGCTTGATCCGCTCCGCCAGCCGGATGGTCCGGTTGCGCTCGGTCGTGAAATTGCACTGCAGGCCGACGATATCCGGAGCAAAAGCGCGGCAAAGCGCGAGCCCGTGCTCCTCGCCGTCGATCCGCAGGTCGATCACCTTGCACTCGTGCCCCTCGGCCTCGAGGCATGCAGCCACGCAGATCGGCCCCAGCGGCTCGACGAACGTGAGCATCTCCAACCCGAGGATCCCGCCGATGGGCGGCTTGACGAACGCGACTTTCATTCTCTCCCCTGACTGAACCCTGATCTCGACTGCAACTTACCGCGCGGCCTGTGCGCCCGTAGTCCCAAACCGCTGCGCCGCCCGCGCCCGCGCCTTCGTCGCCTCGACGGCCCGATCCTTCGGGCCGGCGGTTGTCACCAGCGACGCCAGCAAATCCCCCGCAGCCGCGGAGACCCGCTGGATGGCAAGCTCTAAAGCCTCCTCATTCGCCTTCGCCGGCTTCGCAAACCCGCTGATCTTCCTCACGAAGTGAATCGAAGCCGCCCGCACCTCGGCCTCCGTGGCTGGCGGCTCGAAGTTGAAAAGCGTTCTGATGT
>DASQGS010000322.1:0-16095 GCA_035632455.1 Thermoanaerobaculia bacterium
TGGCGATCGCGGGCGATCGAGGCGGCGCGGGCCAGAACGATGCCGATGAGCTGTGCGTCGTCGTCCGTGAGATCGTCGAGCGTCGCGATGTGCTTGCGCGGGACGATCAGGATGTGCGTCGGGGCCTGGGGATTGATGTCCTCGAAAGCGAAGACATGCTCGTCCTCATACACCTTCTTCGACTTGATCTCGCCGCTGGCGATTTTGCAGAAGAGACAACGATCGCTGGTAGACATTCCTCTCCTCGTCTGTCCGGCGTATGCCGCCGCTAGCCATTCGTGTCGCGGGATAATACGACGACCCGCGGGATTCCGGCGAGGTCGGGAAGGAACACCGCCGGCCGCCAGCCTCGGTCGCGGGCCAGCGCGCGGATGGCCGGCTCCTGCCCGTAGCCGATCTCCAGGATGACTAAACCCGCCGGAGCGAGTCGCGTGGCGGCTTGGTCGAGGATGCGCTCGATGACCTCCGTTCCTCGTGGTCCGGGCGTCAGTGCGATGCGCGGCTCGTGATCGCGAACCTCGGTCGCCAGACCGTCTACGTCAGTGCTAGGAATGTACGGCGGATTCGAGATGATCAAATCGAAGGAGTCGTCGAGAGCCGCGAGCGTGTCCGAGGCAACGAAGCGAGCGCACGAGCCGAGCGCGAAGGCGTTGCGTGACGCCAGGGCAAGCGCGCCGACCGAGCAGTCGGTCGCTGTGACGCGCAGGTCGGGACGCTCGCGCTCGATGGTGATGGCGATGCAGCCGCTCCCGGTTCCGACGTCGGCGATTCTCCCGCCGCGCGGCGCTCGCGCGAGCGCTGCCTCGACCAGCACCTCCGTTTCCGGCCGCGGGATCAGCACCCGATCATCGACCAGAAAATCGCGTCCGAAGAACTCGGCTCGGCCGCGGATGTATTGCAGCGGCTCGCCGGCGTGACGGCGAGCGAGCAGGAGCTCGAAGCGCTCGATCTCCTTCGTAGTGACGGTCGCATCGCCGTGAGCGATGAGGTATCCGAGCGACTTGCCGAGGACGTCGCCGAGAAGGAGATCGACGTCGCGCGGGCTGATGCCGCGGCGGAGAGCGTCTTCGCGATGACGGGAGCGGAGGCCTGCGAGGTCGGGCATGGATTGGAGCTCGCCGCGCTCACGGCAGCTCTCCCTCCTCGCCGTACGTCAGTTGCAGAAATACATCCTCCAGCGCACTGCCCGACCGCCCGGCAGTTTCCTTGATCTCCGCCGCGGTCCCGCTGGCCACGATTCGGCCGTGGCTCAGGATGGCGATGCGATCGCAGACCGCCTCGGCCACGGAGAGCGTGTGTGTGGTCAGAAAGATGGTTTTCCCTTCGCGGGCAAGCCGGCGTATGAGGAGACGCACCTGCTTCTGGGCGAAGGCATCCAGGCCAACCATCGGCTCATCGACGATCAGCACCTCAGGATCGTGCACCAGCGCCGAGGCGATCACGACCTTTTGCTTCATGCCGTGCGAGAGACTCTCGATTCGTGCGTCGACCCATTCGGCCACGTCGAACCAGCGAAGCAGCTCGAGGGCCCGAGCCTCGCAGTCGCGCCACTCCCGGCCGTACAGGTTCGCTACAAATTGCAGGAGCTCGCGGCCGGTCAGCTTCTCGTACAGATACGGGCGATCGGGAACATAGCCTCCGATCGCCTTCGCCGCCAGTCCGTCGGTCACGACGTCGTGGCCGCCGACGGAGACTGTGCCCGAAGTCGGTAGCGAGAGGCCGGCCAGGATGCGGATCGTCGTCGTCTTCCCCGCGCCATTCGGGCCCAGGAAGCCGTAGACCTCCCCGCGCTCCACGGTCAGAGACAGATCATCGACTGCCGTGAAATCGGCGTAGCGCTTCGTCAGATGGCGGACTTCGATCAAGCGTGGGAAGTCTACTGAAAGCAGAAAGCAAAAAGCAGAAGCAGTGATCGGTGGTCAGTGGTCGGTGGTCCCGTCATCCTGACCTGAACGCCCTGATCACTGATCCACTGCCCACTGACCACCGATCCTTCCTGCTATCATCACCGGCAAACCTTATGGTTCGGGAGCCGTAAAGATCTGATGACACAGGGTGGGCAACTCGACGACCGGGCGTTGGTGACCCGGATTCTCGAGGGCGACTGCGATCGGTTCTCGGATCTGGTCAGGCGCTATGAGAAGCGCATTGTCAACTACGTTTACCGGATCACGCATCGATACGAGGAAGCCCACGACCTGACCCAGGAAATCTTCGTGAAGGTCTTTCTCGCTCTCGATCGCTACGACCCCAAGTACCAGTTCTCAACCTGGTTGTTCCGGATCGCCCAGAACAGCGCCATCGACGCCCTGCGCAAGAAGGGCATCATGGAGGTGCCGCTGGCCCGCCCGACCGAGGACGAGCCCGGCGGGAAGGAGCGCGAATTTGCCGATGACGGCGTCTCGCCGTATCGTGCTCTGAAAAACAAGGAGTTGCGGTCGGCGATTGGGCAGGCGGTAGAGAATCTGCCGCCCGACTATCGCGAGCTCATTCAGTTGCGGCATTATGCGGAGCTCTCGTACGAGGAGATCGCATTGATGAAGAGACTGCCTCTCGGCACGGTCAAGAACAAGCTCTTTCGGGCGCGGAACCTGCTCAAGGACGCCCTCGATTCGTATGTGGGACCGATATGACAACTGACGCCTGTGTGCGGTATCTCGAGGATCCGGAGGCCCACCCCGGGCATCTCGAGGAGTGTGCCAAGTGCCGGGCGTTGATCGCCGGGCTCGACAACTCCGCCCCGCCGGATGCTCGCGCGGTTCACATCGACGCCCTGCCGCTCGCGCCATGGGAGGGCTCGTCGCACCGGGCATGGCCGATCGTTCTCGGCGGCGCGCTCGCAGTACTCTCGGTGGCCTCCGGGCTCTTTCTGCTCGCGGGCGTCTCGCCATTCGATGGCGTCGCTCGGGCGGTCGCATCGTCGGTGCCGTCGCTCGATGCCGTCATGACGCTCCTTCGCCTGGTTTCCGGCGCCGTGCAACACGCGCCTGCGAAACTGCAGATCGGCATCGGCCTCTCGTTCATCGCAGTCAACGGGCTGTTCATCCTGCTGCTCCGGCGGGCGCCCAGGGGGATCGATGTCTAGGCTGATCCGCCTGCTGATCCCGCGCACGGGAGCCCAGACAGGAGTGTCTGGGCCACAGAAAGCCCAGACAGCAGTGTCTGGGCCACAGGAGGGATCGATGTCTAGGCTGATCCGCCTGCTGATCCCGCTGACGTCGATCGCTGCCTGTATCGCCGTGGCACTGCTGATTGCGCCGAATCGTGCCATCGGCAATGAGCGGGTCGTCGCGCCGCGAGCGCCGTCGCCGGAAGATCGGTACGTGTTCGGCCAGAATCTCGTGATCGACAGGCCGGTGAAGGGCGACGTCCAGGTCTGGTTCGGCTCGATCGATGTGCGAGACGTGATCGAGGGCGATCTCCTCGCGGTCGGCGCGATCCGGTTCTCGGGCCGGGGGCACGTGACCGGGAACGTGATCGCCGCCGGCGGACGGGTCGAGAACGAGGAGGGTCGCGTCGGCGGCCGGCTCGTCACGCCCGGAAGCCTCGAGGGCGCGATGTCGATGTTGACCCAGACCAACTCCAGCCGCGTCTTCAAGCTCGTCGCCATCGCGGTGAAGCTCTCGCTGCTGTTCTGCTGGCTCATCGCGGCGCTGGCGCTGACGATGGCGAGCGGCCGCGAGGTGCGATTCTCGTCGATCGAGATTCGCACCAGCGCGCTGCACTGCTTCACTCTCGGACTCGTTGCGCTCACGAGCCTGATTCTGACCGCGATCGTCTTCAGTTTCCTCGTTCCGTATCTCGTTGGCTTGCCGCTGCTGGTGTTTCTCGGCGCGTTCGCCATTCTCACCAAGGTCTACGGCATGGTCGCAGTGTTCCATGCCGTCGGCACGCTGGTCGCGGGCTCACGGACGCGCGAGCAACTCGCCCGGCGAAAGTGGCTCCGCGGCGATCTGGCGATGGTGGCGATCGGCGTCCTCGTGCTCGGTGTGATCCGAATGATCCCGGTGGCCGGCACGATCGTCTGGGCGCTAGCCTCGGTCCTCGGCGTCGGCGTCGCCCTGGCTACGAAGTTCGGCCGGCGCGAACCGTGGTTCCTGGCGTGGCGGCCGGCGGAAGCGTAGGCTCACCGACGATCAGACCGATCGGTCGGATCCGTCCGATCTGCTCTACGCTGCCGCGATCTCATCGAGAATTGCCAATGCCGCGTCGCGCGGGCTCGGGGCGTCGGTGATCGGGCGGCCGACGACGAGGTAATCCGCTCCCTCGGCAATGGCCCGGCCCGGCGAAAGCGTTCGCCGCTGATCGCCGGCGGCGCTTCCAGCAGGTCGAATGCCGGGCGTCAAGATCACGAAATCGCTGCCGCAGGCGTCGCGGATCGCGCCGATCTCGAGCGGCGACGCCACGACTCCGGCCAGGCCTGCATGTCGGACGACCCGCGCCAGGCGCACGGCGTTGTCGATGGCGTCGTTGTGAAAGCCGATGCTCTCCAACTCTGCCTCATCAAGGCTGGTCAGGATCGTCACGCCGAGGACGAGCGGCGGCCTTGCGGAATCGACGATGCCCTCGGCGCACGCGGCCAGCATCGATGGGCCACCCGAGGCGTGCACGGTCAGCAGCGAGACATCGAGCGCGGCCACCTCGGCGACGGCCCGCTTGGCGGTGTGCGGAATGTCGTGGATCTTGAGATCGAGAAATACCCGCTCGCCGCGCCCGACGATCTCGCGGACGATGTCCGGTCCGTTGACGATGAAGGCCTGCAATCCGATCTTGAACACGCCGGCAAGCCCGTGCAAGGCATCGACGAGCGCCAGGATCTCCTGGCGGGATGAACGGTCGACTGCGACGACGAGGCGATCGCGAGGTTCCATGCGGCGATGATAACCCACCCTCCCGGCGCCTCTCCGTCGCCGTTCGGGTATGCTGAAATCCATCAGCTATGACCGACAAACATCAGGTCGCGCGCGTCCTCGGAGAGATCGCGCGCTACCTCGAGCTGAGCGAGCCGAATCGCTTCAAGTCTCTGGCGTTCGAGCGCGCCGCGAGGAAGGTCGAGGAGATCGGCGATGACCTCGACCGCCTTGTCGAGACCGGCAAGCTCTACGACACGCCCGGCATAGGGAAGGGTACCGGCCAGGCGATCGAGGAGATCGTGCGCACCGGAAGCTGTGCCTATCTCGAAGAACTGCGGCAGCGCTACCCTCCGGAGATCTTCGAGCTCCTTCGCGTATCCGGGCTCGGAATCAAGAAGATCGGAGCGCTCTTCGATGAGCTCGGCATCGCATCCATCGAAGCGCTCGAGGAGGCCTGCCGCGCCGGTCGCCTTGCCGCGCTGCGAGGCTTCGGTGCCAAGAGCCAGGAGAAGATCCTCGCGGGAATCGCGCGAGCGCGACAGCGTGAGCCGCGCTTCCTTCTCCCGATCGCGCTCGATGCAGCGGAGCTCCTCCGGCAGGGGCTCCTCGAGCTCGACCCGATCGACGCTGTGGAAGTCGCGGGCGGCGTGCGCCGCCGTCTCGAGATCGTCGGCAATCTCGACCTCGTGATCGTGACGCGCGATCCACCGGCGGCGATCGAGGCCATCGTTGCAAGCGCGTTGCTCGAGAATCTCGAGCCAAACGACGCCTCGTCAGTGCGCGGGCTTTTTCGAAATGAGATCGAGGCGCGTCTGCATTTCGCGATGCCCGACGATCTCGGCGCGACGTTTCTCCGCGCGACCGGCAGCGCGGAATTCGTCGAAGGCTTCACCGCTCGCGCCTTGCGGTCCGGAATCGAGATGCGCGCGGGCGTCCTTTACCGGAACGCCAGGCACGTGAAGGCGAAGACCGAGCATGCGGCGTTCGAGGCCGCTGGAATCGCCTTCGTGGAGCCGGAGCTGCGCGAGAGTGCCGGAGCTCTGGCCGCACCGCCGCCGAAGCGGCTGGTGCGACGCGCGGACCTCAAGGGCACGTTTCACGTCCACACCACGTACTCCGACGGCCGCAATTCGCTGGCAGAGATGCTCGAAGCGGCGCGGGCGCAGAAGTTCGCATATGTCGGGATCTCCGATCATTCGAAATCGGCGGCCTATGCCGGCGGATTAAACGAGGACCGATTGCGGCAGCAGGAAGCGGAGATGGAGCGGCTGCGCCCGGCATTTGCAGGGATGCGAATCTTCCGCGGCACCGAGGCCGACATCCTGGCGGACGGCTCAATCGACTACGGCCTCGACACGCTGGCCCGATTCGATTTCGTGATCGCCTCGGTCCATTCGCGCTTCGGACTCTCGCCGGACGAGATGACCGAGCGAATGCTGCGCGCACTCGACAACCCTTATGTCACGTTCCTCGGCCACCTCACCGGCCGCCTCCTTCTGTCGCGCGACGGCTACACGGCAGACTTCAATCGCATCTTCGAAAAGGCCGCGGCCCGCGGAGTGATGATCGAGATCAACGGCAATCCGAACCGTCTCGACATCGACTGGCGCCACATCCGACGCGCACGCGACCTCGGCGTTCGTTTCAGCATCCATCCTGACGCCCACTCCATCGTGAACCTCGGCCATGTGCTCAATGGAACCTGGGTTGCCCGAAAGGGCGGTCTCTCGCCGAAGGAGATTTTCAACACTTGCCCGCTGGATGAGGTGGAAGCACACTTCGCTTCGCGGAAGCGCCGAGCGGGAACGTCGTAGTCGGAGCGCGGCTGTACCTGGAGCGAGGACTCTGTCGGTTCATCAGCTCAATCGAGGCCATGAAAGCCCTCTCCCGCCGGGAGAGGGCGGCGCGAAGCGCGGGTGAGGGGCGCCCATCTTGATGCAACTCTCCCCTACCGCGCCGTTCGCAACGCCCGCAGCATTCGGTGCCAGCGAGCGCGCTGGAAGTACCAAAGCAATGCGATGCCCATCGGGACGATCGAGAAGACGAGCAGCCATCGTGCCACGCCTTCGATGCCGGGGTTGAGACGTCCGTAGATGTTCACGTCGAGGGCCACGACCTCGAGGTCGTTCATCAGCGCGCCGCCTTTGCCTTCGCGATACCACGCCAGGAAGTCGGGGTCGTGGATCAGCCTCCACGCGAACATCATGCTGTGGATTTGAACGAAGAACGCTGCGAATGCGCCGAGGGGGCGCTCAACCTCCGGGACACGCCAGCCGACGCCGGACAAGGCTTGGTAGAAGAAAATGCCTGCAAGGATGAGCTCGAACGCATGTCCGGCCGCGGCGATGGCGAGCTCGCGGCGCCACTCAGCGGTCACGAAAAACAGCCAACCGACAAGAAGCACCGCGATCAGCGCCACGCTGACGCGATTCTCTCGAAACAGCCAGCCGCCGTATCCGAACGCGGCGGCCACGGCAAGGGCGATCGGGAGATGAAATGTTCCCTGATGCGTGAACCCGCCGCCGTAGACGAAGTCGAATGCCGGGAGCGACGGGTATCCGAGGAGCCACCCGACGACAGCGTGTCCGAGCTCGTGGAAGAGCGTGACGAGCGCTGAGAAGAGGAAGCGAGTGAGCGGAAACGCGTAGACGATCGCCGCGGCGGCGAGACCGCCGCCGAGGATCTGCAACTCCTTCCTGCCGATGCGGCCATTCGCGACGGCCTCCTCGGCAGCGACGGCATCGGCGGGCGGTCGATGCTTGGCCAGAAGCGCGAGCTCCTCGCTCTCCTGCCACTTCGCAAATACGATCCCGCATCGCACGCACTCGACGGCGTGATCGCTCTGCTCGAAACCGCACTTCGGACAATTCATCAGGGCTAGGTGTCTGAGCAGCAGAACTGGACGACATCCGTCATCCTGAGCCGCGCAGACGGCGAAGGATCTCAAGATGGCCCGGTCTGTGCCAAGGAGATCCTTCGGCGTGCTGCACCCCTCCGGGGTTCCGCCGCCTCAGGATGACGGCGGGACAAGCCCCGCAGGCTTGGCGAATTCTAACGAAGGTAGAAGGCATTGCGCAGAAGTTATGATGACTCTCTCGAGGAGGTTTGAAGACATGAAGCGCATCGATTCCCTGCTTGTCGTTGTCGTGTTATTCGTTGCTGCATCCATTCGCGCGGCCGCGCCGACGCCCGCCGAACGGGGCCAGACCTTCGACACCGGTGGCGTGAAGATCTGGTACGAGGTCCGCGGCGGTGGCCAGGGCACGCCGCTGGTGCTGGTCAACGGCGGGCCGGGCTTCGACCACACGTACCTGCATCTCTCCGATGTCTGGGATCGTCTCGCCCAGACGCGGCCGGTCGTGTTCTATGACCAGCGCGGCAACGGAAGCTCCTCTGCGCTGGCGAAGGATCAGTCATGCACGCTCGCCGATCAGATCGCCGATCTCGATGCTCTGCGCGCACACCTCGGCGCGGACAAGATCGATCTGCTCGGTCACTCGTGGGGCGGCTACCTGGTCATGGCCTACGCGTCGCGGCATCCCAAGCACATACGTCGCCTGATCATCTGCGACTCGGCGGCGCCGAAGTGGAGCGACACGCGCTTTCTGTTCGACGACATCTTTCCGGAGACCGTGTCCAAACAGAACGCCGTCGCTTTCGCCGAATCGCTCGGCGACAAGAGCGCGAGCGACGAGTCCATTGCGCTTTACCTCACCATGCTCTTCTACTCGCCGGAAAAGCGCGACGCCGCACAGCCGCGATTGAAGGCCGCCGTCTACAAGAAGGAGATCAATGAAGCGCTGAACCACGACGTTGGCCGCTTCGATCTCAATCCCGAGCTGCCCCGCTTCGCTTTCCCGACGCTGGTTCTCACCGGCCGTTACGACATCAACGTCGCTCCGAGCGTGGCCTGGAAGATCCATCGAGCGGTTCCGGGATCGCGCTTCGCCGTGTTCGAGCGAAGCGGTCACCTTCCGTTCTACGAAGAGCCGGATGCGTTCCTTGACGTGGTTCGTGCATTCCTAGATGAAAAGTGACGCCGAGTCGCCCTTGCGAGAAAATCGTTGACAGCGTTTCATCTCTGAAGGTCGCCGGCAAGGCGAACCTGACCGTTGTCCTCGGCGACGAGGGCCTCGCCAACCGTGTCGTGAAGCTGCTGTAGTTAGGAATCCGAGCGGGTGAAGAAGCCCGCCCGGATTCTGTTCGGCTTTCAGACTTGGTTTATGCGCCGCCCTATTGCCAAGGTATGTGCGGCGACGTGTCGTTCAGCACCGGGAACGAACTATTCGAGAGCCACATCGGCAGAAGGTTGCTGAAGAACGGGCTTCCCGGCACGCCGCTGACTCCTCCGGGAAGGCTCGATCGGCCGTGGAAGCCATCGGGCTGCGCTTCGCCGACGTAGCGGCGGTTTGGCCCGCTGGAAAACATGAAGGAATTGACGCCTGCCGCACGGACGTCGTGCGTTGCGGCATCGACGGTGGAGAGGCCGCCGCTCTTGGAGATGCCCGCCAGTGTCGGAACTGCGGGCGGAAGCGGACCGACACCTGATCCAGGCGTCTCGAGTCCGTTGAAGAGATGATTGAACGTAATGCGGTGGAGCTTGCCCCAGCGATAGTCGGCCATGTTCGTTGACCCGCCGAAGGCAAGGGCGAAATCGGAGCTCGCGAGGAGCTTCAAGGTGTCGGCGACGCTCTTGAGGATCAGGATGTCGCGACGCTCAGCGGCATCGCTCACGCCCGGAACGTTGAAGAAATTGACACCCGAGGCGCCGGTACCGCCGGTCTTCGCGTAATTCTCGAGAAGTGTGCGAAGCGCGGTCAGGGCTTGCTGCTGTGGCGGTAAAGGCACCGTCAACTGCTTCAGCACCACGTCGATGGTGTTCCCGAGAAACTGACCACGCCATACGCTGTAGATCGTTGCGCCGACGGAGTTGTCGATCTCGGTCTGCGATGGCGCGGCGCGTACACCGTCGGTGTCGGTCGGGTCATAGCCCTCGGGAATGCCGGTCGGTGTCGAAAAATCCCATTTCGCCAGCCTTCCCACGGCGGCGGCGATCGCTGGGTTGACGCCGAGCGCTGCAAGCGCGGGGCTGAGGTTCGGATTCGCTCCTTGCGCGTTCTTGAGTGCTGCGGTGATGTACGGAACGAAGAACTGGGCGTCGAGCAGAACGTTGTCGGCCTGGATGTTTCTCATATCATCCGGCGAGATCTTCCCGCCGTTGGCGAGCTTCTGCCTGATTAGCTGTGTGATCCGGCCGGCGCGGACTCCGTCATACCCTGGACTGAGATAGTAGATGCCTCCGCCGGGCCGAAGCTTGTTGAGCGGATCGTTGTCGAGCGTGTTGCCGGTCGGGTCGTTGTTCGCATTCACGAACCATCCGTTCGGGGGATTCACGATCTGCGGCATCTCGGAGTAGGGCAGAATCTCGAACGGCATGGCCTGATTCGGCTGCGGGTTCTTCACTGCCATCCACTCATTGCCACCAGTGCCGTTCCGGATGAAGTAAGGCGGGAGCCCAACCACCGTGCCGGCCTGTAGATCCTCGCGAACCGGCATCTCGGCGCTGGTGAAGTAGGCGATGTTGCCGTCGATGTCGGCATAGGCGAAATTCTGCGAACCGACGTCGAAAAACTGCAGAGCGGCCTTGAACTGGTCCATGTTCTGGGCGTCGTCGATGAACATGAAGGCCTCGACCTCATGCGTCGGATAGAGGCCGGTGTACTGCACGCTGACGCCGACTCCGGTCTTCGTATCAAGCTGAACGATGGGCCCGTGCCGCGGCACGATCAGCGTCGCCGCAGGAATCGAGCTCGATGCCGGAACGACGACCAGATCGTCGTTGACGCCGTTGCCGATGTTGTTGATCCGAAAAACCTGCGGGATCGGGAGCACCGCTTCCTTCGCTCCCTTGTAGATCGAGCTCAGCCCGCTCGGCGAGCTCGCGTCGGGCACGATCGTCTCCTGGTAGTAGTCGGTCACATCCATCGGATGCACGGTTGAGCCCCAGGCGATGCGCTGGTTCTGCCCCTGAATGACGAACGGCACGCCCGGAAAGCCCATGCCGATGACGTTGGTGCTGCCCGCGCGGAGCGAGATCGGATAGAACGTCGACGGTGTGACCAACGGAAGGTGAGGGTCGTTGGCGATCAAGGCGAAGCCGCTCGTGGAGTTCTTGGGAGCGATGGCCCACTCATTCGATCCGGCGTGCTGGTCAGGGCGGAACGTCGGTTGGAGCGCCTGGATGTCACGCACCTGGTCGAGCCACGATCGAAGGAGCTCGACGGTCTCCGGACGAATGAACTCCGACGCCCGCTTGGCCTCCTCTTGCCACTGAGAATCGCCGGCCAGCGCGTCGGCGTCGGTTTGCGTGCGCTTGCGGACTACCGCGAGCGATAGGCCGCCGGAGTCGGGGATCGTGGCCGCCTTATCAAAGGGTGCAGTCCGCCACAGGTCGTTGAAGAAGAGCTTCGTGCCGTCGAAACCGACGACCTTGCCGACGCCCTGGCAAGTCAGCAGGGCGACCGTGTTGGAGGTGTCGAATGAATCGAAGGAAAGGCTGAACGCCAGAAGCTTGCCGATGGCCAGCGTGTCGGCATCAGTCCATGGAGGGATCTGCGTGATTTCCAGCAGACTGTACTCCGGCGGGAGCAGATGCGAGCCGAGCCACGCATTCACACCCTCTGAGTAGGCATCGAGGGCGGCGCGAGTCTGCGCCGAGAGCACCGGCAGCGTTGCCTCGGCGGCCCGCCGCAGCCCCAGAGTGCGAAGCTGCACATCGTTTGAGAGTGCAGGAGGGCCCAGTAGCTCACCGAGCGTGCCGCTGGCGATTCGCCGGTTCGCGTCCATCTGGAACAACCGGTCATTCGCGTGCATCCATCCGTTGAGGAAGAACAGGTCGTGGCGATTCAGCGCAAATATATGCGGAATGCCGTTCGCTTCGCGCGTGACCATCCCTGGCAGTTGCATTCCTGGGACCTTGACGAGCACCCCGTTCGGAAGGTCCTGGGCGGTAACCGGGGAGGCGATAACGAATAGGGCGACGAGGGCGAGCAGAGGACGATTCATGGAAGGGTCTCCTAGCTTGCGGTGTAGCGGTACAGTGTACTCGCCCTCGCCCGTAGGAGCGCCGAGCGTTTTTTTGAGGCAAGGCGGTGTGTCTTGGTCTTAGAATCAGCGGCTTGGCGCGCTGCGGCAAAGCGGCCCGCCTCAGGAGGTCCGATATGCCGTTCCGTCCCGCCGTGATCGCGGCCGCTCTGGCGATCCTTGCCCTGCCTGTTCTGGCGCAATCCAACGACGTCGGCGTCTGGGCGGCGGTGAGTCATGTCACCGGCAGCACCAATGCCGATGCAACCACGCACGTCGGGTTCGTCGACAAGCTCGGCTACGGAGTAAGCTTCAATCACTACTGGACGAAGCACTTTTCCACCGAGGTCACCGCTGACGCGACCAAGAGCGATGCCACGCTGAAGGTGGGGGGTCTAAAGGCGCTCGCCCTTGGGCGCCTCAAAGAGACAGTGATCACCGGAACACTACAGTGGCATCCGGCTGCCGCAGGGAAACTCGATCCATACGTAGGTGTCGGTGGTGCCTGGGTGAAGAGCGACAGTCTCAAGAGCAGCGATCTCGACCTTGCAGGTATCGGGACGGTGAAGGTCGGCGACAAAGGGAGCTGGGTGGCCGGAGCCGGCGTCAATGTCGCGATCACGCCGAGACTTGCTCTCGCTTTCGATGCGAAGTACATCCCCCTCAAACCGAAGTCGTCCGGCGTAGGCGGGGCGAGCCTCGAGCTAAAGCTCAACCCGCTGATTTGGGCGGCCGGAGTGCGGTATCGGTTCTGATAGGACTGAAGAAAGAAATCCTTCCCATAGTCTCGTTCGTTTCACAGTGCCTGTAGTTGTTCGCGAAGGTCGCGCGCGGTACGTGGCCGCGCCTCGCGCGCCTTGCCGAGAGCGACCTGCAGGAGCGCCGCAAGAGAATCGGGACACTCGGGGCGCGCCTTGCGCGGATCTGGAACCTGGTGAGAGAGGATGCGATTAAACGTTCGCTCGGGTGAGACGTCGAAGAACGGGTTCCGTCCGACGAGCGCTTCGTAGAGCGTCAGCGTGACGCTCCAGATGTCGAAGTCGGGGTCGGGCTTACCATCCATGATCGCTTCCGGCGAGAGATAGGCGGGCGTTCCGACGATGCCTGTCGAGAGCGTTGCCGTCGTGGCGGCGATGGCCGCTTGATCGAAACCTGTGACGTGATGCTCGATCTCCTGCCGCACCACGGTGTCCTCGAGGAATCGCGCCAAGCCGAAATCGAGGATCTTGGTGGCTCCGTTGGCCGTGAATCCCACGTTGGACGGCTTGATGTCGCGGTGCAGGATTCCCTGCCGGTGCGCCTCCTCGAGGCCTAGGCAGATAGCGAGTCCGCATGCGATCACCTCATCTACAGGCAGCGGAGAGTTTCTGATCCGCCGGGCCAGGGTGCCGTTGTCGAGATACTCGAAGACCAGCATGGGGCTGCTGCGCCAATTCTCGGCGGCGAAGACCGTGGCAATGTTGGGATGGATCAGATTGGCAACTGCGCGGGCCTCGCGCTGCAGACGCGCGGCGGCGCTGGCGGAAAGTTTCGGGAGAGTCTTGATGGCGACCGACCGGCCGAGCGTGAGGTCGCGAGCGCGGTAAACGACGCCCATGCCCCCGGTGCCGATTCGAATCTCGAAGCGGAACTTCCCGGCGAGGATGTAGGGCACGTTTGCGGCTCCGAGCTCCGAGTCGTCGACCGGGCAACGCGCTCCCGTCTGTGTCGACGAGTAAAGACGGGAGCATGAAGGGCAGATGCTTGCATTCTCGCCGGCCTCATCGGCGTCGGGCTCGCCACCGGCAAGGGTTCGCGTCGATGGAGGCGAGCTGCGGAGGATGTAGTTCTCGAGAGCGAGCGAGCTCGAAGCGGCGACGGCGGACAGCAGGAGGCGGTCTTCCTTGTCGAACGGAAGCTCATTGAGTTTCTCGCCGAGGCCGAGGAGCGCGAGCAATGAGCCGTTCGTGGCCAGGAACGGAACGAGAAGGCGGAAGTCTCCTTCATCCAGCCACTGGCGCTCGACCTCGGAGACTTTTAGAAATGGCGATCGCGGATCGCTGAGATCGACGGTCATCGGGTCGTCGGCGCGCGCGGCCATCGTGGCGATCGTCGAGTGCACATCGATCGCGGGGAAAGATTTTCGGGGCGGCGGCACGAGCATCTGCGTCTTCGGATTCCGGAGGAAAAGGGCGACCGATTCGAGGTGAAGGGCCTTGTCCATCTCCGCGGTGATCATGGCCACGAGCTCCGGCGCGTCGGAGGCATGGCGGGTCATGTCCGCGAGCTCGCGGAGGATCCGCCTCGCGTCCTGCCGCTCGCGAAAGAAAATGCGCTCCACCGCTTCGTGGATGCGATCGGAGTAGCGCAGTCCCAGAACCGCTCCGAGGACCGCAAGGAGCGAGCCGAACGGGCTCGTCGTGAGAAGGTCGCGTAGCGACTCGTGGCGGTGCTGGTAGAGCAGCGCGAGAAGAACGACGCATGGCAAGAGCGTCAATCCGCGGATCGTGTTGCCGGCGATGGCAAACAGAAGCGCGCGCCGCACAAGGACGCCAAGGCTGTCGGCGCGGCGCGAGAGCAGTGCGTACGTGAGCGCCGCTGGAACGAGCAGAAGCGGCAGAAGCGACACCGCCATTGCCACGCTGGAGAGGATCTGATGCCCGGTCGTCAGCAGCGCCGCGGCCTGCACGACGATCGCGACCAGCGCCGGAGAACAACCGATCGCGAACGCGATGGTGACTAGTTGTGTACGGCGCGTGGCGTCCTTGTCGCCGCGGTCCACTCGGCGCATCTGTCGCACCAGCGAAGTGACTCCGAGGCCGGCCGCCGCGAGATAGGGAACGTTCTGAAGGACGTTGCTCTCCAGCAAATTCATGGTCCCGAGCTGCAATCGCCACGGCAGGGACTCGAAGACGATCGGCAACTGCGCCAGGACGAGAAGGGCAGCGTGAACGAGAGTTGCCAGTCCGATCGCGCCGGTGATCAGACGTGTGGCAATCCCGATCGGCAGGCGCGCGGGAAACGAGGCCAGAAGGCAAACCAGGAACCAGGCACCGAGTCCGCGCGGCACAGCCGAGACGGCGACCACGAGAGCGTTGCGCCACGGCCAACTCGAAATGAGTACCGCGTTCGGCTCGAGAAAGAAGAATCCGATCGCAAAGCCTGCGCCGGACAGGAATCCAGCTCCCAGAAGAGGAGGGCCGCTGCGCGCTGCCAGGGCCAGACTGAAGCCCGCAAAGACGAAAGCGAGGGCGAGAAGCCCCATCACCAGGCGCGAGGCGAGCTCTTCGCCTGATCGCGCGCGTTCGACGATCGGGCCCCCAACGGTCCGGGCACCATGGACGTCGCGGATCCGATAAAGGATCGTGGTCCCGGCAGGAAGATTGCGGAGCTGACGGCCCACTGCCGCCGAGGCGGGACGAAGCCAAGGCTGATTGCCGATGCGGACGGCATCGACCACCAGGGCGACTCTGCCGTGCTCGCGAAGGGCTACGGAGCCGTCGGCGCGGCGGATGCCGGCGTTGAGATCGATGGGATGATGCCGGACTCGGCCGAGCGTCGCGAAAAACACCGGCGCAAGGGGCAGCGTTACGATGGCGCAGGCAATCGCATAAAAACGGAATAACGCGAGGCGTCGCGTACCCGGTCCTGACGCGGCCGTCATTGGGAGTGGCAATATAGTACGATTGAATTAAGCAAAGTTTGACAAGGAGTGTCCCTCAGATCATGCGTCTCGACGCCATCCGTCGCCTTTGGGACCGGCTCCGCACTTCCCATGGCGATCCAATCGTGCTCGATACCGATTCGTTCACCGACAGCGAGCGCGCCATCGGACGCATGGTGTTGCCTCTCCTCGCGGATCTCGAGGCGGCGAACAAGACCATCGACGAGCTGACCCGCTCCACGCGCGCCCTCGCGGTCGTTCTTGGCCTTCTCCCCGTTGCAGCCATCGTGCTTGACGACGGTGGGAATTTCCTGACATCGAATGAGGCGGCTCGCACGCTTTATGGTGGCGACTACGTTCCGGCATGCCTGCTTGATGTCGCCGTCCGAGCGGTGCGCGAGGGAACGGAGCACAGCGCCTCGATCGTCTCGCACCCGAGCGAGCTCGGCCGTGACCTCCGCGTGGTTCCGGCCGAAGTGGGAGGGGAACCGGGACCGTCGGTGGTGTTTCTGGTCT
>DASQGS010000323.1:0-7316 GCA_035632455.1 Thermoanaerobaculia bacterium
CGCCGCAGTCCATACTAAAAGCGGCGGCCTTGCCGCCGCACTCCATATGCGTGCTAATCTCTTTGCGGGAGGGTTGGGTGTGAGATCCGAGATCGGCGACTTCCTCGATTACCTCACCTACGAGCGGAACGTCTCGATTAACACGGTCGCGGCGTACCGCGACGACCTCGAGTCGTTCGTCGGATTCCTCTGCAGCGACTGCTTCACGATGGCTCGCGATCAGCTCGATCTGACGCGCGTGGACCACCTCGCAGTCCGTTCCTATCTCGCACACCTTTCGCGGCGGAAACTCGCCCGTTCATCGGTGGCCCGCCATCTTTCGGCGCTTCGGTCGTTCTTCAAGTACCTCATGCGCGAAGGCGTCGTGCCGATGAACCCGGCGCGCGGCGTGGCGACCCCGAAGCGGGAGAAGTACTTGCCGTCGGTCATGCAGCCGGCAGACGTCGCCAGCCTGGTGGAGCAGCCCGACACAACTACGCCCCTCGGCATCCGCGACCGGGCCTGGCTCGAGCTGCTGTACGCCTCAGGTCTCCGCATCGGCGAGCTTGTGGGCGTCGATCTCAACGATCTCGAATTGCGGGGCCGCCTGGTGAAAGTCCGTGGAAAGGGATCGAAGGAGCGGATCGTCCCGTTCGGATCGAAGGCTGAACAGGCGCTGCGCGATTACCTCCGGGTGCGAGGCGAGCTCGCGGCGCGCAATCCGGCGATCGAAGAGCAGCCGCTTTTCCTCAACTATCGCGGCGAGCGCATCACCACCCGCAGCATCCGCCGCCTCTTCGACGGATACGTGCGCGACGCGGCGCTGCGGGCCGGCATTTCGCCGCACACGATGCGCCACTCGTTCGCGACGCATCTGCTCAATGCCGGCGCGGACCTCCGCGCCATCCAGGAGCTCCTCGGCCACGCCTCGCTTTCGACGACCCAGAAGTACACTCATCTCAACGACTGGCAGCTCATCGCGGTATACAAGAAGGCGCATCCGAGGGCGTAAGAATGGCGCCTTGCGGGGATCGCTGTATGGAAACGCGAGGCCAGCGGCGTTGGAACGGGACCGCTGGCCCTTCGACGGAGAGGTGTGTCATGATTCCCAGCGAAGCGCGACAGGGACGCCCCGACAAGGAGCATCAAGGAGGGGATTCCGCCAGGAGTACCTCTAAACATGGGTGAAACCGTCAAGTTGGAAATCCACCTTCGAGCGTTTGTCCGCAAAGACACGCGAACGCGATGGATCGCCGTCTGCCCAATGGTCAACGTGGTCACACAGGGAAAGTCCGCAGCCGATGCAAGGCGGTGCTTGGATGAAGCTGTTCAGCTTTGGTTCGAGGACTGCATCGAGCGCGGGACGCTGGATCAAGCACTGCGTGAGTCTGGATTCAGTCTTGCCACGCGCGAGATCTTGGACTCCAATGAGTCGGTTATCGTGACTCGTGAATCTCAGCCGGACGTGCTCGGCGATGCCTTTGCCCTTAACGTCACGATACCGGCCTACCGGGCCGCCGCATTGATGGCAAGTGCGCAAGTAGGCGTCGGTGTCGAGAGTCTGCGGTTCGCTGATAGCTGATCGAGCCCTCGGCCGTGCCGTCCCGGGATGGAGGTGGCGTCATGACGCCTGCCCTCGAGTCGTCGAAGTCTCTTCGCGTGGTCACCATTCCGGTCCGCGGGGCGGACCTCGAGGCCGAGTTGGTCGTGCCGGCCCATCCCGCGGCGCTGACGCTGCTGTGCCACGGCGTCGGGGCCAGCCGCCACCACGATCGCTCGGCGGCGCTGGCGCGGGACCTGCAGGAGATCGCGATCGCCACGCTGTCGGTCGATCTCCTCACGCTCTCCGAGGAACGGGCGGATAGCCGGACGCATCACTTTCGCTACGACATCGAGCTCCTCGGCGAGCGGCTGGTCGCAGTCGTCGACTGGGCGCGCCGCCAGCGCGATCTCTCGGCGCTGCCGTTGGCGATCATAGGCTCCGGAACCGCTTCGGGTGCGGCGCTCGCCGCCGCTGCCGACCGCCCGGAGGTCGTCAAGGCCGTGATTTCGCGCGCGGGCCGGCCCGACCTCGCCGGCCCCGCGCTTCGCCACGTGGTGGCGCCGGTGCTCCTGATCGCGGGCGGCACGGACTACCGGCTCATCGAGCTCAACACCGACGCCATTCGTCACCTGACTTGCGTCAAGAAGCTGGAGCTGATCCTGGAAGGCGGTCATCTTCTCGACGAGCCCACTTCGATTGACGCCGTGGCTGCGCTTGCCGGTCAGTGGATTCGGGAGCACGTCGTTCGCTCGTAGAAGCGTGGCCACTTGCATTCCTGCGGTCGGACGCATAGGTTCAGCCGATCGTGCCTCGTCGTCGCAGTGATCAGCGTCCCGCTCCGTCTCTTCGCCTCGGTGACGGCGAGGATGCCGGCGCGGGAGTGTTGCGCGTGATCGGCGACGTGCTCGACGACGCGGTTGCCCGGCTGTCGTCGCGAGCAACCCCCGAGGCCGTGCACGAAGCGCGCAAGCGGCTGAAGGAAGCGCGGGCCTTGCTGCGGCTGGTCGAGCCGGCCATCGGAGAGAAGGCGCGCGCCGTGCGGGTCTCGCTGCGCGACACCGGCCGGCAGCTCGCGGCGGCGCGCGATGCTGAGGCGCTGGTCGAGTGCTTCGACAAGCTGCAAACGCACTGCACCGAGGGGTGGTGGCCGCGCCGGTTCGGCCGCTTGCGGGCCCGCCTCGCCTCGATGCGCGACATGCAGCCGACGCCCGTGGCGCTTGAGATCGAGGCGATGCGGAGCGATCTTCTCGCCGCCGGCGCCGAGACTGCGGAATGGGCGCCCCCGGCAGGGCTCGCGGCCATTGAGGCCGGCTTGCGAAGGACGTACCGCGATACTCGGCGAGCCATGCAGCAGGCTCGCGACTACCCGTCGCCGGAGGCGATTCACGAGTGGCGAAAGCGGGCCAAGGAGCACTGGTCTCAACTGCGTTTGATCGAGGGCATTCGCGCCCAGGCCCTCGGCGATCGCGTGGAAGCGATGCGCGACCTTTCGCGGACGCTCGGCGACCATCACGATCTCGTCATGATGCTCGAGGCCAGCGGCCCGCTCCTCCGCCCCGCGGAGCGCCGCCGATTCGACGAGATCCTCCTCCACCGGCTCCGCGAGCTGGAGCAGGAGGCGATGGCGAGCGGCAGCCGGTTGTTCGAGGCGAAGGCTGGGGAGTGGAGCGAGGGGATGATGCGCTCCTAGTGCGGCGTCATGTCGAGGCCAAGCTGCGCGCCCGGCAGCACGTCGCCGGTCCGGCAACGATCGGCAGGGAAGATGCCGGCGCGCAGCGCAGCCATGGCACTTCGCGGAGCCAGACAGAGCGCGTACGCGCCTGGCTCGATATTCGGCATGCCGAAGGTCACGTTTTTTCCGTCGCGATCTGGTTTGACCGTGCCGAACAGGCTTGCATGAAAGACGGTGCCCTCGTGAAGGATATACGGCTGGAGCTCCTGTTTGCCGGGGTTCGGGACATGGACCTCTGCTACGCCGGCGAGTTGCCCGACACGAACCACGATCCGCGGCTCTTCAATGTGCCGATGGACTCCGCGCCAGGCAAAGCCGGGGGCGCTGACAAAGACGTCGACCTCCTGAGTTCCGGGCGTCAACTGGTGCGTGACCAGTCCGCCGGCATCCGTTGGAAGTGCGTAGACCATAATCTGCGGATGGTCGGACGAAACGGCCCAGACTCGAGCGCCCGGCACGGGCCCATTGTCGGAGACCACCAATATGGTCAGCTTCGCATTCGGCTTGACCACGAGCCTCAGTTCGCGACCCGGGTCGGCAGAAGGATCGACATCAACGGCATCACTCTCGCGCTGGTCGTAGCTCTGCGCTCGGATCGTGTAAGGTTCCGCCGCCAAGCCGCTCAATAGGAACGTGCCGTCTTTCTCGCCGTTTGCTTGAATCAGCTCTGAATGCGCTTCCAATGGGGTGACGTTGATGATCGAGCGCCCGATCGGAGAACCGTCTTCGCCGACAACCCGACCGCTGATGCTGAACGACGGGACGTCGATGTCGACGTGGGCGTGCCGCTTCTCCGCGTCCGGCCGGATCTCGATCGATCGAAGCGTGCGGCTGATATGCAGCGGCGCGGAGACAACCTTGACCCACCAGTCGATCGTCTCGCGGAGCGGCAGGAAGCCTGTGAACGCGCCATCGTCTCCGGCGTGCATCCGCACGGACAAGCCACCGATGCCTATGAACGTGAGATCGGCCGGAATCGCCTTGCCCGCGGCCTTTGCCGTGCCGTCTACCGCGAGCATGGGAATGTCGATCGTTCGCACGACGTCGCTATGGTCGATCGTCAATTGCTCCTCGGCCCAACGATCGCCATCCTGACTCTTGACTACGAAGCGATACGGCCCGGATCGAAGCTGCTGAATCGCCCAGCGGCCATATCCGTCCGACGCTGACTGTGCGATCGACTCGACGCGGCGCCCTTCCTCGTGATCCTCGAGAACCTCGACCCGCCACGGCTTCATTGCCGGATCGAGGGGAGGAGAAAGCGTCAGCTCCACGCTCTTCGGCGTGTCGAGGACCAGAGGCTCGCGAAGCACGGCCTCATGCTCGGCGAGGATCTTGACCGTGCGGCGGTCGCTTGCCAGTTCCTCGAGCTGCGCGACGACCTGGTATTCGCCTGGAGCGACGCCTTCGATCTGAAAGAAGCCCTTCTCGTTCGGACGAACCACCCGCGAGATCGTCTTCTGCTGCGCCGAGCTGACGAACCGCGTCGAACCGCCCGGCATGAGCGCCACAGTGGCGCGGATGAGCGTGCGCTTCTCGACGCCGCGGGCCAATTCCACTTGTCCGACGAACGACGCACCGCGACGGAAGAGGCGCGCTCCGAGATCGTTCGTCTCGCCGCGCCTAACCGGCACTCGCCAGAGGTAGTGCGAGGCGAAGGCAACGGCGTGCAACCGAATGTCGAATGTTCCAGTCGGTACCGAGCATGACCACTTGCCGCCGCTGGCGCTGACGGGACACTCGATCTCGCCGACGGGATTCTTCACGGCCGAATCGCTCGGGCGCAAGAGGATTCTGAGAGTCGCCGGAGCCTTTGTTCCTCTTTCGACAGTCAGGGTGCCGGTGAGCTCTGCGGCTGGATACGCGACGAGCGCAACGGTCAGCGGCGCATCGCGCACCGCGATGTCCTGCCAGGCGATCCAGTAGCCCGCCGGAGCCTTCGCCGAGACGCGCCAGATGCCCGTCTGCAGATCGACGGTGCACGAGCCCTCGCAGCGTTCGACGGCTTGCGGCGCAGCGGCAGCCGCGCTGCCGGAGATCGGGCGAGCGAGAATCTCTACCACGGGCGCCGCCGCTTCCGCGACGGATGAGCTCAGCGAGATCGTGACGGAAATGGCCTGCAGATCGGTCGCGCCGGCGAGAGTCAGCAGCAGAACGAACGCTGGCATGCCCAGAGGTCGCGCACTGTGGCCGCGCAGATCACGTGGTTGTCGCATAATTGCGATCCTTGGCACTGCAGTCGGGAGACTCAGTGAAAGTAGGTGCACATTCCATGTTCGCTGCAAGTCGTAACACCTTGCACGTTACGCTCCAGGGAGCAACTACACGAAACGCTAAGGGTGGCCGTTCCGCAGGTCTCGGCGCCGTCTCCCCCCGGCTTCGTGCACAGCCAGCAGTTATTTGAGTAACAGGTATCCATACCACCGGGGCCAAAATTGGCCTCGCCCGGACCTCCCGTATCCCAAAAACAACGCTCGAGATCCGCGTCGGTAAGTCCGGCACACGCCGTCACGAAATCCCGGTTGATGTGGTCGCGGATGTTTGCAAACGAAGGTGCGGCAAGGAAGATGAGCGTGACCGTGAAGGCGGGAATGATTCGTTTGAGCACCTGAACCTCCATTGTCGTTGATGTGTCTGGAACACGCCTCGGGCAGTCCAATCATGAAGACACCGACGAGGGCGCGTATCCGAGATGGCCATGCCATTCAGCCCGGCAACATAGTGCTCACAGGAAGGAGGTGTGGTGATATTTGATACGCATCATTGTGTCAGTCTTTCATGACGGAATGCCTGACTAGCTCGCTCATGCCTCGCGCCGCACCAATCCGAAGCGATTCTCCCCCATCGTTTACACCCGCCCATCTTCGAACAAGATAGACTTGCCCCTCCCCGGCATTGCAGGAATCGAGCGAATGAGTCGATTGTCCCAGATCGGCAAGTACCGGCTTCTCGACCGCATCGGTGAAGGCGCGATGGGCGAGGTGTTCCGCGCCCACGACCCCGTGCTCGACCGGCACGTGGCGCTGAAGATCATCACCGCGGGCGACGAGGACCGGCGCCAGCGCTTTCGGCGCGAGGCCCAGTCGGCGGCTCGGCTGGGGCATCCTAACATCGTGGTGGTCCACGACTTCGGAGAGGACTCGGGTCATTTCTTCATGGCCATGGAGCTGCTCGAAGGGCACGACTTGAAGCTCGCCATCTCCTCGAATCTGCTTCCCGATCTTCCGGCGAAGCTGCAGGTGATGGAACAGGTGTGCGACGCCATGGGCTACGCGCACTCGATGGGCATCATCCATCGCGACCTCAAGCCGGCGAACATCTTTCTCCTGCCGTGGGGACGCGTGAAGATCCTCGACTTCGGCCTGGCTCGCGTGGGACAGAGCGACATGACCGGCACGGGCACGATTCTCGGTACGCCGAATTACATGTCTCCGGAGCAGATCCGGGGCGTGCGCATCGACCCGCGCGCCGACATCTTCGCGCTCGGCAGCGTGTTCTACGAGATGCTCTCCGGCCGCAAGGCATTCAACGCCGATTCGCTGCACACGGTTTTGTACCGAGTGCTCCAGCATGAGCCGGAGCCGCTGCGGATGATCGCGCCGTCGGTTCCTTTGGCGCTCTCGGATCTGATCCGAAAGGCAATGGCGAAGGAGCCGGCCATGCGCTTCCAGAGCACGCGCGAGATGGGAGACGCGATTCGGGCCCTGCGCAGCCGCGACAAGGCGGCGCCGAACGTCGGGCTCAACGAGATGATGCACGAGTACAAGAGCGACACCATCGTCGTCGGACGTCACGACGGCGACGGAGGCCACGGTGCCGTCAGCCGGCCGGGCGGAGGCCGTGTTCCGGCGAGAGACTTGCGGCCGGCCGCCGACGTTTCGCTCCCGAGCGGCCAGCCGATGGCCGCATCCATGACGTCGATGTCGGCCGAAACCGGGCCGGCGCGCGTCGTGTTCGCGGCGGAGATCGGCGGCGACATCGCTGTCGACGTCACGCGGTCTCAGACCCTCCTCGCGGCGTCGCTGGCGTTTGGCATTCCTCACACGAACGAATGTGGCGGCA
>DASQGS010000324.1:0-4318 GCA_035632455.1 Thermoanaerobaculia bacterium
TGAAGGATGAAGGATGAAGGCTATGCGCGGAGGTGTAACTCGGTGACCGAGTCCTGAACTGAAGCCGGAATCTCCGCGGCCTGGTCTTCGCACTTCGCCTTTCGTTCCTTCGCCCTCCCTTCGCCCTTCCGCGCGCCCTTCTGACGCCGCGAGATCCTTCGTCGCTCCGCTCCTCGGGATAAACTCCAGGCAATGTCCCGTCCCGTGAAGCTCACGCCGATGCTCGAGCAGTATTTCGAGATCAAGCGGCAGGTTCCCGACGCCATCCTCTTCTACCGCCTCGGTGATTTCTACGAGATGTTCTACGAGGACGCTGAGACGGCCGCGCCGATTCTCGACCTCGTCCTGACCGCGCGCGGCAGGGGAGGCGATCACGAGGCGCCGATGTGCGGCGTTCCGTACCACGCCGCCGATGGCTACATCGCCAAGCTCATCAAGCAGGGCTTCCGCGTCGCGCTTTGCGAGCAAGTCGAGGATCCGGCTCAGGCCAAGGGCATCGTGCGGCGCGAGATCATCCGCATCTTCACGCCGGGAACAGCGACCGAGAGCGCCATCGTCGAGCGCGAGACGTGCTACCTCATGGCACTCGTGCCGGGCGACGATGGGTCGATCGGCGCGGCATGGCTCGACGTCTCGACCGGCGATTTCTTTGTCAGCGCGTACCAGGGCATGACCGACGCGCGCCTTGCTGACGACGTGGCTCGTTTTGCCCCGCGCGAGGCCATCGTCGCGAAGGACGGCGATGGTCTCGAAGCCGCGGCGCGGAGCCTCGGGATCACGGCGACCGGCGTCGAGGGATCGCTCTTCGAGCCCGTCGCGGCACTCGAATCGCTATCGAAGCATTTCGGCACGCAATCGCTTCGAGGCTTCGGCCTCGAGGCCGGCGACCCTCGCATCGCCGCGGCGGGGGGCGCTCTCCGCTATGCCGCCGCGAGCCACAAGCGCAGTCTCGATCACGTCCAGTCGCTGCGCGTCGACAACGAGGCCGAGTTCCTCCAGCTCGATGCCGCGACGCTGGCGAACCTCGAGGTCGTCGAATCGCGCGATCCCGGCCGCCCTCGCGCGTCGCTCTGGAGTGCGATCAACGCCACGAGATCGGCGATGGGAGCGCGGACGCTGCGGCGCTGGATCGTCCGTCCGTTGAAAATCCGCGACGCGATCTTCGAGCGGCACGATGCGGTCGACGAACTTACCCGGACGCGTGCCGTGCTCGAGTCGATGACCGGCCGGCTTGCCAAGATCGCCGACCTCGAGCGCCTGGTCTCGCGCATCACGCTGCGCACGGCATCCGCGCGCGAATGCCTCACTCTCGGCGATTCGCTCCTGGCCATCGACGAGCTTCGACGCGTGATGTCTGGGCTCGGCGGCCCGCTGCTCGGGCGGTTGCGCGACGCGCTCGATCCCGTTCCCGACGTCGTGGCGCGAGTCTCCGAGGCCCTCGATCCCGAGCCGCCGGTGAGCATTCGCGATGGCGGCACGATTCGCGGCGGCGTTGACGCTGAGCTCGATTCTCTTCGCGCCATCGCCCACGATTCGAAGTCGATCCTCATGAAGATCGAGGCCGGCGAGCGCCAGCGCACGGGCATCGGCTCGCTCAAGATCCGATTCAACTCCGTGTTCGGCTACTACATCGAGGTCTCGAAATCCAACCTCGCTCGCGTGCCCGCCGATTACATCCGCAAGCAAACGCTGGTGAACGCCGAGCGCTTCATCACGCCGGAGCTGAAAGAGCTGGAGGAGAAGATCGTCGGCGCCGAGGAGAAGGCCATCGCCATCGAGCTCCGCCTCTATGACCAGCTCCTCGGCGACATCGCGTCCAGAGGCGCCGCGATCCTGGCTTCGGCGCGCGCGGCCGGCGACGCTGACGCCCTCGGGTCGCTGGCCACGATCGCCGTGCGGAATCGCTATGTCAGGGCCACGCTCAGCGAAGACGCCGAGATCTCGATCGGCGAGGGACGCCACCCGGTGATCGAGCAGATCGCCGGCGAGCGGTTCATTCCGAATGACAGCGACATTCATCGCGATCGCAACGGCATGCAGATCATCACCGGTCCGAACATGGGCGGTAAGTCGACCTACCTTCGCCAGGTCGCGCTGATCGTGCTTCTCAATCAAGCCGGGAGTTTCGTTCCGGCGTCGAGCGCGCGCCTCGGCGTGTTCGACCGCATCTTCACGCGCGTCGGCGCCTCGGACCAGCTCGCTCGCGGCGAGTCGACGTTCATGGTCGAAATGCACGAGACCGCCAACATTCTCAACAACGCCACCGACCGTTCGCTGATCATCCTCGATGAGGTCGGCCGCGGCACGGCGACGTTCGACGGCCTCTCGCTGGCCTGGGCCATCATCGAGTTCCTGCACGACAACCCGGCGCGCAGCGGCATCACGCTGTTCGCGACGCACTACCACGAGGTCACTGATCTCTCGAAGACGAAGGCGCGCGTGGCCAACTACAACGTCGCGGTGAAAGAATGGAACGACCAGATCATCTTTCTTCGCAAGCTTCTTCCGGGCAGCGCGGACAAGAGTTATGGCATCCAGGTCGCCAAGCTCGCAGGCATTCCGCGCTCCGTGATCGAGCGGGCGCGTGAGATTCTCGACACCCTCGAGCGCAAAGAGCGCGACGTCGTGGAGGAAACGCGAAAACACGGTCCGAGCCTCCCGCCCTCGCGCCAGCTCTCGCTCTTCGAGGGCCGCGAGCGCGAGGTTGTGGAAGCGCTGAAGCAGGTCCAGATCGATACGCTCTCGCCGATCGAGGCGCTGAACGAGTTGGCGAGGTTGCAGGGGAGGCTCAAAGAGTGAGTCGTGGAACCTCTATCCGCAGATGCCGCAGATTCACGCAGATTGAATATCTTGCAAATCTGCGTACATCTGCGACATCTGCGGATCGGCTCCATGGATCATTGCAACTCCACCGCCGCCGCGATGCTACGATTCCACCTCCATGACCACCGATCTCTTCGGCACCGGTTTGACCGGCAAGAGCCTCACCGACTTCGAGCGGCGAATCCTGCGCGAGTCGCCGCCGTATGCCATCGTTCTTTTCGGACGCAACATTAAGGACGCGCAGCAGCTTCGGGATCTCATCGCGGAAATCAGGGCAATCGCGGCACGGCCGCCGCTGATGATGATCGATATGGAAGGTGGGCGCGTTGACCGGCTGCGCAATCTCGTTCCCGGGATGCCGAGCGCGGAGGCGGTCGGTCTCGGTGAGCGGCCGGAGGAGATGGCCGGCGCGCTCGGGCGGATCATCGGAAAATCGCTGCGCTACTTCGACATCGACGTGAATCTTGCGCCCGTCGTCGACATCCGCGGAACGGCCGAAGCGAAGGGGTTGGAGCGCCGCATGTTCGGCGCCGATCCCGAGACCGTGACCCGCCTCGCCGGCGCGTTCGTTCGCGGGCTTCAGGCGATGGGTGTCGCCGCGTGCCTGAAGCACTTTCCTGGGATCGGCCGCGGGACCGCCGATCCGCACTACGCCGCGACGGTGATCGATGTTCCGCTGGCCGAGCTGAATGTCTGCGAGCTCGTGCCATATCGCCGCCTTGGCTACGAGGCCGCCGCTGTGATGATCGGGCATGGCTCCTATCCGCAGATCGAGAGCCCTGCGGCTCCGGCGACGCTCAGTTCCCGAGTTGCAACCCAGCTTCTGCGCGAAACGGTGGGCTTCACCGGCGTCGCCATCACCGACGATATGGAGATGCACGCGGTGTCGGACCTCGACTCGTTCGAGGGAATCTCGGAAAAGGCGCTCATGGCGGGCAACGACGTGATCCTCTACTGCAGTCAGATCGAACGGCTCGCGGACCTTCAGCAGTTCTTCCGCAAACGGGCAGGCGAGGACTCGCGCTTCGCGGCACGGGCAGCCGAGGCGTCGCGCCGCGCCGAGAGCTATCGAGCGCATGCGGAGCGATTGCGGGCCGAAGCGCCTCCTCCGGTTGGGACGTTCGAGGAGCTGCTGGCCGAAGCGCACGCATTCTGCGATGTGTTTGCGCAGACGCGACCGGAATCCCGGGAGACGGAGACACCGGCGGCCGGAACCGGAAGAACGGGCCGCGAGGAGTGGACTTGATGATGGCGTAGGGCCCAGCCGCGCTGGGCCTCGGAGTTTGGACATTGTGATCGAAAAGCTTCAACCGCGGCAGCAAGAAGCCCTCTCCCGCCGGGAGAGGGCGGCGCGAAGCGCGGGTGAGGGGACCCCGCGCGCAGCGCGCAGTCAAAGGGATGCCGATCTCGCGTCAATCGCGCCATGATGCATATGCTTCCCAAGAATCACGAGAGAATCCCCTCACCCCGCCGCTGCGCGGCGACCCTCTCCCGC
>DASQGS010000325.1:0-34093 GCA_035632455.1 Thermoanaerobaculia bacterium
CCTCGCGGCCGCCCGAACTGTATGGGTTTATTGCTCGTCGTCGAAGTCTGCGAGGCTCAGGGCTTCTTCGTCCTCGGGACGGAGAAGATCTTCGAGCTGCGGTTGCGGTGCCGGCTCGTCCTTCTCGAGATAGATCTCGCGGTAGGCCGGCATGCCGGTGCCCGCGGGGATCAGGCGGCCGACGATGACGTTTTCCTTGAGGCCGCGCAAGTAGTCGACGCGGCCGGCGATGGCCGCTTCGGTAAGCACGCGCGTGGTCTCCTGGAACGAGGCCGCGGAGATGAACGAGGCGGTCGAGAGCGAGGCCTTGGTGATGCCGAGCAGCAACGGCGTGCCGTCGGCCGGCTCGCCGCCGCGATTCATGACCTTCTCGTTCTCTTCCATGAAGCGGAAGCGATCGACCTGCTCGTCGACGAGGAAGTCGGTGTCGCCGACGCGCGTGACGCGGACGCTGCGCAGCATCTGGCGGCAAATGACCTCGATGTGCTTGTCGTTGATGGCCACGGACTGGGAGCGGTAGACCTCCTGGATCTTGTCGACCAGGTAGCGCTGGAGCTCCTTGATGCCGAGAACCGCGAGGATGTCGTGCGGATCAATGGGACCGTCAATCAGCGGATCGCCGGCGCGGAGGTGCTCGCCTTCCTGCACGTTGACGTGCACCGAGCGCGGCACGGAATACTCGTGGCGCGTGCCTTCCTCGGTCTCGACGATGATGCGTCGCAGGCCTTTGACGATCGGGCCGTGATGCACGGCTCCGTCGACCTCGGAGATGACGGCCTTTTCGCGCGGATGCCGGGCCTCGAAGAGCTCGACCACCCGAGGCAGACCGCCGGTGATGTCCTTGGTCTTCGTCGTGGCGCGGGGAATCTTTGCCAGAATGTCGCCCGGGTAGACTTCATGGCCGTTCTGGACCATGACGTGCGCGCCGGTCGGGAGAAGGTACTTCTTCTCCTCGCCCTTCTTGGACTTGACGGTGATGGTCGGCGTGCGCTTCTCGGTCATCGACGATTCGACGATGACCATCTGCGTGAGGCCGGTGACTTTGTCGGTCTCCTCGCGGACGTTCTCGCCTTCGACGATGTCCTTGAACGAGACCTTGCCGCCGACCTCGGTGAGAATCGCCGAGGTGAACGGATCCCATTCGACGAGCGGATCGCCGGCATTGACGTGCTGGCCCTCATGGACCTTCAGCGTCGAGCCGTAGACCAGAGCGTAGCGCTCCTTCTCGCGCGCCGCCGGGGGGATGTGCTCGCCCTTCTTCGGCTGCTTCTTCGGCTGGATGTCCTCGACGATGATCAGCTTGCCGTTGCGGTTGATCACCACGAGATCGCCGTTCTTGTTCGTGACGGTGTTGACGTTGATGAGTGTGACGCGGCCGGGGCTCGAGGCCTCATGCTTCGACTGCTCGGACACGCGCGACGCCGTACCGCCGACGTGGAAGGTACGCATGGTGAGCTGCGTGCCCGGCTCGCCGATGGACTCCGCGGCGATGACGCCGACAGCCTCGCCGATCTCGACGAGCTTGCCGCTGGCCAGGTTGCGGCCGTAGCAGCGCCGGCAGACGCCGCGGCGGGTCTCGCAGGTGAGCACGGAGCGGATCTTGACCTGCTCGATGCCGGCTTCCTGGATCTCATTCGCCAGGTCTTCGCTGATCTCGTCGTTCTGGCCGACGATCAACGTTCCGCTGAGCGGATCGTAAATGTCCTCCTGCCCGACGCGGCCAACGACGCGGTCGCGAAGCGGCTCGAGGATGTCGCCGCCTTCCATGATCGGCGTGACGGTGATGCCGTCGAAGGTCTGGCAATCCTCTTCCGTGACGATGACGTCCTGGGCGACGTCGACGAGACGCCGCGTGAGGTAGCCGGAGTCGGCGGTCTTGAGCGCGGTATCGGCGAGCCCCTTGCGGGCGCCGTGCGTGGAGATGAAGTACTGCAGCACGGAGAGGCCTTCGCGGAAGTTCGCGGTGATCGGAGTCTCGATGACTTCGCCTGACGGCTTGGACATGAGGCCGCGCATGCCGGCGAGCTGGCGGACCTGCTCCTTGGAACCTCGGGCGCCGGAGTCGGCCATCATGAAGATGGGGTTGAACTCCTGGCGCTCCTGCTCCGTGCGGCGCATCTCGGCGAACATCTCATCGGACACGTTCTCGGTGGCGCGGTGCCAGATGTCGATGATCTTGTTGTGGCGCTCGCCGGCGGTGATGGCACCGTCGAGACGCTGGCGCTCGACCTCGAGGACGGACTTGCGCGCGTCCTCGACGATCTCCTGCTTCTTCGACGGGATGACCATGTCGTCGACGCCGATGGAGATTCCGGCCTTGGTGGCGTAAAGGAATCCGAGGTTCTTCAGCTCATCCAGCAGGCTCACGGTCAGGGCGTTGCCCCAATTGAGGAAGGTGAAGTTGACCAGATCCTGCAAGCCCTTCTTCTTCATGAGACCGTTGATGTACGGGATCTCCTCGGGCAGAGTCATGTTGAAGATGACCCGGCCGACGGTGGTCTCGATGAGTTTCTTCTCGACCTCCTGGATCTCGGCGTGAAGGACGTCCTGGTCGTTGTAGTGCTTGGTCAGATCGATGAGCTTCCCGCTGATGCGCACGCGGATGGGCGTGAGCAGCTCGACCTCGCAGGAGCTGAGTGCGAGGACGACTTCATCGATGCTTCCGAACACCTTCCCTTCGCCCTTCGCGCCCTTTTTCTCCTTGGTCAGGTAATAGCAGCCGAGCACGAGATCCTGCGACGGAACCGCCAGAGGCTTGCCGTTCGCCGGCGAGAGGATGTTGTTCGACGCCAGCATCAACACCTGCGACTCGACCTGTGCCTTCGGTGACAGAGGCACGTGGACGGCCATCTGGTCGCCGTCGAAGTCGGCGTTAAACGCGGTGCAGACGAGCGGATGGAGCTTGATGGCCTTGCCCTCGACGAGGATCGGCTCGAAGGCCTGGATGCCGAGGCGGTGAAGCGTCGGCGCTCGGTTCAGCAGAACCGGATGCTCCTTGATGACCTCTTCGAGCGCATCCCAGACTTCGGTCTGCTGCAACTCGACCATCTCCTTGGCGGCCTTGATCGTGCCGACGAGGCCCTTCTGTTCGAGGCGGTTGTAGATGAACGGCTTGAAGAGCTCGAGGGCCATCTTCTTCGGCAGACCGCACTGGTGGAGCTTGAGCTCGGGGCCGACGACGATGACCGAGCGGCCGGAGTAATCGACGCGCTTGCCGAGGAGGTTCTGGCGGAAACGGCCCTGCTTGCCCTTGAGCGTGTCCGAGAGCGACTTGAGGGGTCGGTTGTTCGAGCCCTTGAGCACGCGGCCGCGGCGGCCATTGTCGAAGAGGGCGTCGACGGCTTCCTCAAGCATGCGCTTCTCGTTGCGGACGATGACGTCAGGCGCGCGAAGCTCGAGCAGCTTCTTGAGGCGGTTGTTGCGGTTGATCACGCGGCGATAGAGATCGTTCAGATCGGACGTCGCGAAGCGGCCGCCGTCGAGAGGAACGAGCGGACGCAGCTCCGGCGGAATGACCGGGATGACGTCGAGAATCATCCATTCCGGCCGGTGGCCGGACTTGCGGAAGGCGTCCACGACCTTGAGGCGCTTGGCCGCTTTCAGCTTCTTGATCTGCGAGGTCTCGGTACGCATGATCAGGCGCAGCTCGTCGCTGAGCTCCTCGACGTTGACGCGGCGGAGCAACTCCTTGATCGCCTCCGCGCCCATCTTGGCGACGAACACGTCGCCGTACTGCGTGCGCAGCTCGCGATAGCGCTCCTCGGCCAGGAGCTCCTTCTCATTGATGACGTTGCTCAGGTCGCCGGAGTCGATGACCACGTACGACTCGAAATAGAGGATGCGCTCGAGGTCGCGAAGCGAGATGTCGAGCAAGTGCCCGATGCGGCTCGGCAGGCCCTTGAAGAACCAGACATGCGAGACCGGCGAGGCGAGCTCGATGTGGCCCATGCGCTCGCGGCGCACCTTCGACTTCGTCACCTCGACACCGCATTTGTCGCAAATGACGCCGCGGTGCTTCATCCGCTTGTACTTCCCGCAGAGGCACTCCCAATCGGTGATCGGGCCGAAAATCTTGGCGCAGAAGAGCCCGTCGCGCTCCGGCTTGAAGGTACGGTAGTTGATCGTCTCCGGCTTGGTCACTTCGCCGTACGACCACGACCGGATCTTTTCCGGCGAGGCAAGCGAGATCTTGATGGCGTTGAAGTCGTTGATCGCCTGCGGCTTGGTCGGTTGAAACAGTGCGTTGAAGCTTTCCAATTTACGCCTCCCTTTGTGGTAGGAGATCTATTGTTTGGCGATTGAGGTCCCTGCCGCTCACTCTTTCAGCAACTCCACGTCGAGACAGAGCGACTGCAGCTCGCGGACGAGAACGTTGAACGACTCCGGCAGACCGGGATCATCCGGAACCTCGCCCTTGACGATGGCTTCGTAGATCTTCGAGCGTCCCTCGACGTCATCCGACTTCGACGTGAGCAGCTCCTGAAGAGTGTAGGCAGCTCCATAAGCCTCGAGAGCCCACACTTCCATCTCTCCGAAGCGCTGGCCGCCGAACTGGGCCTTGCCACCGAGCGGCTGCTGGGTGATGAGCGAGTACGGTCCGATCGAGCGGGCGTGGATCTTGTCGTCGACCAAATGCGAAAGCTTCAACATGTAGATGAATCCGACGGTGACCTTCTGCTCGAAGGGCTCGCCGGTCATGCCGTCGTACAGCACGGTCTTGCCGTCGCTGGGAAGAGCGGCGGCCTTGAGCTGGGCCTTGATCTCCGCCTCCATGGCGCCATCGAACACGGGCGTGGAGAAATAGAGGCCGAGGGTGCGGGCAGCCCATCCGAGGTGCGTCTCGAGAATCTGACCGACGTTCATGCGCGACGGAACGCCGAGAGGATTGAGCACGATCTCCACCGGGGTGCCATCCGGCAGATAGGGCATGTCCTCCTCGGGCAGGATCCGCGAGATCACGCCTTTGTTACCGTGGCGGCCGGCCATCTTGTCGCCAACGGAAAGCTTGCGCTTCATGGCCACGTAGACCTTGATCATCTTGATGACGCCCGGCGGGAGCTCATCGCCTTTCTGCAGATCCTCGCGGCGCTCCTCGGCCTTCTGCTCGAGGACGCGAATGCGGTTCTCGGCGCGCTCGACGTACATCCGGATGGTCTCGCGCGCTTCCTCGTCGAGCGGCAACGCGAGCAACTCGCGCCGGCTGAGGCGAGACAGCACATCGCGGTCCACGCAATCGCCCTTCTTCACCAGCGTCTCGCCGGAGCGGAAGTCGACCACGTCGCGATGCAGCTTCTTGTCGGCCAGCACGTCGGCCAGCTTCTTGTTGCGGGCCTCGGTGATGATGCGGATCTCGTCCTGGATGTTGCGATTCATCCGCTCGATCTCGCCCTCTTCGATCGACTTCGCGCGCAGATCCTTCTCCACGCCCTTGCGGGAGAAGATCTTCACGTCGACGACCGTCCCCTCGATGCCCGGAGGGGTCTTGAGCGAGGCGTCGCGAACGTCGCCGGCCTTCTCGCCGAAGATCGCGCGCAGCAGCTTCTCTTCCGGCGTGAGCTGAGTCTCGCCCTTCGGCGTCACCTTGCCCACGAGGATGTCGCCCTGCTTGACCGTCGCGCCGATGCGGACGATGCCCGATTCATCGAGGTCGCGGAGGGCCGCTTCGCTGACGTTCGGGATGTCGCGGGTGATCTCTTCGGGACCGAGCTTGGTGTCGCGGGCCTCGATCTCGAACTCCTCGATGTGGATCGACGTGTAATAGTCCTCCTTCACCAGCTTCTCGGACACCAGGATGGCGTCCTCGAAGTTGTTGCCGCGCCACGGCATGAAGGCCACCAGGATGTTGCGGCCCAACGCCAGCTCGCCGGCATCGGTGCAGGGACCGTCGGCGAGAACCTGGCCCTTGCGGACCCGCTGTCCTTCGCGAACGACCGGCTTCTGGGTGATGCAGGTGTTCTGGTTCGAGCGCTTGAACTTGATGAGCTGGTAGATGTCGGCGCCGAACTCCTTGGTCTCGCCGGTCTCGACGTCTTCCGACTCGACGCGGACGATGATGCGGTTGGAGTCGACGAGGTCGACGATGCCACCGCGCTTGCAGAGCACGACCGCGCCGGAGTCCCGGGCCACGATGTTCTCCATGCCCGTGCCGACCAGCGGCGCGTCCGTACGCAGGAGCGGCACCGACTGGCGCTGCATGTTCGCGCCCATCAGCGCGCGGTTCGCGTCGTCGTTCTCGAGAAACGGAACCAGCGACGCCGCGACCGACACGAGCTGCTTCGGCGAAACGTCGATGAAATCGACCTTCTCCTTCTCGATGGAGACGAAGTCGCCGGACTGCCGTGCGATGACACGATCGTGAACGAGGTTGCCCTCTTCGTCGAGGACCACGTTCGCCTGAGCGATCGTGTAGCGCTCCTCGTCCCACGCCGAGAGGTAGAACGCGTACGGCTCGGCCTCGGCCATTTGCAACGCCGACTTCTTCTTCCCATGCTCCTGCGCGATCAGCTTGGCGAGGCGGTTGTTCTCCTTCTGGAGCTCCCGCTTCTCGACGATCTGGCCGAGCGTGAAGCTGGTGTCACCGACTTTGACAATGCGGTAGTGATCGAGCACTCGCCCGTTCGCGACCTTGTTGTACGGCGACTCGATAAAGCCGTACTCATTGATTCGCGCGTAGCAGGCCAGCGACGAGATCAGCCCGATGTTCGGGCCTTCCGGCGTCTCGATCGGGCAGATGCGTCCGTAGTGCGTCGGGTGGACGTCGCGGACCTCGAATCCGGCGCGCTCGCGGGAGAGGCCGCCCGGTCCAAGGGCCGAGAGACGGCGCTTGTGCGTTACCTCGGAGAGCGGATTGGTCTGATCCATGAACTGCGAGAGCTGCGACGATCCGAAGAACTCTTTGATGGCCGCGATCACCGGCTTGGAGTTGATCAGATCGTGCGGCATCGCGGAGTCGATGTCCTGGTGAACCGACATCTTCTCCTTGATCGCTCGCTCCATCCGGACCAGGCCGATACGGAACTGGTTCTCGAGCAGCTCGCCGACCGCGCGAACGCGGCGGTTGCCGAGGTTGTCGATGTCGTCGACACGGCCGACGTCCTTGCGGAGGCGAAGCAGGTAGTTGATGACGACATAGAAATCCTCGGGCGTCATCGTCTTCTGCGTCACCGGCGAATTGAGGTCGAGCTTGATGTTGAACTTGAAGCGGCCGACCCGCGAGAAGTCGTACTTGCGGGCATCGAAGAACATCCCTTCGAACAACGCTTTGGCCGACTCCAGGGTCGGAGGATCGCCCGGCCGCATGCGGCGGTAGATCTCGATGATCGCGGCTTCGAATGACTTCGAGGTGTCCTTGCGGACCGTGTTGAGAAGGATGTCGCTGACCAGATCCCACTCCGGGAAGATGACATCCACTTCCGCGACGCCGTGGCCGCGCAATACCTCGGCCCAATCCGACGGCAGGTTCTCACCGGATTCGAACAGCACTTCGCCGCTGCTGGTGTCGACCACGTCGGACAGGAAGACGGCCTTGTCCATCGCCGTGACCTCGACCTTCGCCGATGTCTGATTCGTCTTTGTGAGCTGATCGGCCATCTTCTGGTCGAGCTTGATCCCGGCAAAGATGGTCCGCACCGTGCGCCGGCCGCGGATGGAGTGACGCTCCTTCGCCTCTTCCTGATCGAGCACCCGCTTGTCGAACGAGAGCTGAACATGGTCGCCGCCCTCCGTCAGGATGAGCCGGATCGGCGTGTAGAACTGCCGGAGAATCTCCTCGTCCGTGGTCAGCCCGAGCGCGCGCAGGAACACGGATCCGAGGAACTTGCGCTTCCGGTCGATGCGGACGTAGAGAATGTTCTTCTGGTCGTATTCGAACTCCACCCAGGAGCCGCGATACGGAATGATCTTCGCGAGGAAGGCATGGGCGCTTTCTTTGGTGAAGAAGACGCCCGGCGAACGGTGGAGCTGCGAGACGATGACGCGCTCGGTGCCGTTGATGATGAACGTGCCGTTGTCGGTCATCAGCGGGATGTCGCCGAAGAAGACTTCCTCTTCCTTGGCGTCGCGCATGTGCTTCACGCCGGTGTCGGGATCCTTGTCGTAGACGAAGAGGCGGAACGTGACCTTGAGCGGGACGGAGTAGCTCATCCCGCGTTCCTGGCACTCCTCGACCGAATACTTCATCTGCAGGTCGACAGGATTGCCGCAGATGTCGCAGATCTCGACGCGGTTCTTATTGATCACGCCGCACTTCTGGCAGCCCACCGTCTCCTCGTGCGGATGATCGGTGATGATCTTCGATCCGCAGTTCGCGCAGGTCATGCGCAGGTGCTCGAGGCCCTTGAGCTGGCCGCACTTGCACTCCCAGTTGCCGATCGAGTACTTGACGAAGTCGAGCGAACAGGTCTCCCGGAAATCGGAGAACGGGAAGACGCTGGTGAAGACCGACTGCAGGCCGGTGTCCTCGCGCTCTTCCGGGAGGAGGTTCATCTGCAGGAACCGCTCGTACGACTTGCGCTGAACGTCGATCAGGTTCGGCAGCGCCATGTAGCTCCGGATCTTGGAGAAGTCGTGGCGAACCGGTTCCTGTTTCGGCATGGCTCCGTTCATTCGAATGACTCCTATGGCTTGTGTCTGATGCGATCGGCGCTGCGTGAGAGGCGGCGTCGGGAGCGACAAGAACTGCGGAGAGACCTCCGTCGTGCTTGAACGAACGGCACGGCTTGAAGATCCTTCGCTTCGCTCAGGACGGCACCCTCACGATGGCGGATCGCGTGTAAGCGAGGCCCGCCGCAGGCGACGCGGCAGGAGGAATTCGCGGGGTTTCGAGCCAACTCGGAAAGGGCCACTCCCCCCCTTTCCTGACTCTGTCGATTCTGTGGGTTACGGCACCAGAACCCAGAACGCAGAATGCTCAGCAACGAGAGGAAGGCGGCTTGCGGCGGCGCAAGCAGGGATCCATTCGGCACTCAGCATTCTGCATTCTGGGTTCTTGCTCTGAATAACAAAGGCGAATTCCGGGCGGGTTGTTCCCGCCCGGAACAAAACGAGGGGGCTGTTACTTGACCACGACCTTGGCGCCAGCTTCCTCGAAGGTTTTGACGATCTTGGCTGCTTCGTCCTTCGACACGCCTTCCTTGATGGTCTGAGGCGCGCCCTCGACGAGGTCCTTCGCTTCCTTCAGGCCGAGGCTCGTGACCTCGCGGACCGCCTTGATGACATTGATCTTCTTGTCGCCCACTTCCTGGAGGACGACCGCGAACTCGGTCTGCTCCTCGACCGCAGCGGCCACCGGAGCACCGCCCACGGCAGCGACGGGTGCGGCAGCGACGGCCGCCGAGACCCCAAAGCGCTCTTCGAGAGCCTTGACGAGGTTCGCGAGATCCAGGACCGACATCGACTCGATCTGTTTGACGAAATCTTCGGTTGCAATTGCCATTTCAGCCTCCAATAAGAATTAAGCGTTCAATCTTCCGCGGCGGCCGTCGAGACCGCCTGATCTGTAATCGTTCATTCGGCCGCCGGAGCAGGCTCCGGAGCGGCTTCCTCGCTGCCACGCTTCTTCGCGATCTCGCTCAGCAGCACCGCCAGATTGCGGATGTTGCCCTGCAGGACTGTGACCAGCCCGCGGATCGGATGCTGCATCAGATACAGCAGCTTGGCGATCAGCTCATTGCGCGATGGCAGGTTGGCGATGGCCTGGATCTCGGTCGCTGCAACTACTTGCCCGCCCAGCATGGCGCCCTTGAACGTGAGGCTCGGGACATCCTTGGCGAACTTGGTCAACGCCTTGGCCAGGGCCACGGCGTCGGTGGTGTTGTACGCGACCGCCGTCGGACCGGAGAACTGATCGCGCATGGCGATCATCGGCGAGTCCTTGATGGCGATCAGAGCCAGTGTGTTCTTGACGACCAGGTAGCTCGACTTCGTCTCGCGAACCTGCCTCCGCAACTCGGTGACCTGAGGGACGGTGATGCCCTTGAAGCCGATCAGGAAAGCGTTGGTGGCCTTGCCGATCTCCGCTTCGAGCTCCTGGATCGCTTGTGCTTTTTCTTCGCGATTCATTGCTCCCTCCTCACTCGGCCTTCGCCTCGGCCAGGGCCGAGTCGAGTTGAATCGACGGGCTCATGGTCGATGAGACGTAGATGGTTCGAACGTACTTCCCCTTCGCCGCGGGCGGCTTGGCCTTGCGCACCGCGGTGATGACCGATGCGGTGTTGTCGCGAAGCTGCTCCGGGGAGAAAGAGATCTTGCCGACCGGAACGTGGATGATCGACGTCTTGTCGACGCGGAACTCCACTTTGCCGGCCTTGATCTCGGAAAGCGCCTTGGCGACGTCAAACGTGACGGTGCCGGTCTTTGGATTCGGCATCAGCCCGCGGGGACCGAGGACTTTGCCGAGCTTGCCGACCGACCGCATCATGTCGGGAGTCGCGATGACGGCGTCGAAATCGACCCAGCCACCCTGGATCTTCTCGACGACCTCGTCTCCGCCGACGAAGTCCGCGCCCGCTTCCTGCGCTTCCTTCTGTTTCTCGCCGCCGGCGATGACGAGCACGCGTTTGGTCTGGCCCGTGCCGTGCGGGAGCACGGTCGTACCGCGGACCATCTGATCGGCGTGCTTCGGGTCGACACCGAGAAGCATCGAGATCTCGACCGTCTCATTGAACTTGGCGTAGGCGATCTGCTTGAGCAGCTTGAAGGCCTCGTCGAGTTGATACGGTCGGTTCTCCACCTTCTCGGCCGCTGCACGATACTTCTTGCCGTGTTTGGCCATTTCACCTCCGTAGTGCAGACGACGGGCGAGCCCGTCTCCTACGTCGTTGTGGGAACTGCACGGCCCGGCGACGCGCCGGACCGGTTTACAACAGCGTGCAGAATGCAGAGGGCTGACGCTCGTTCAACGCTCTGCATTCTGCGTCTCGTCTTGCTTTCCGACTACTCGACCTCGAGGCCCATGGAGCGGGCCGTTCCTTCGACCGTGCGCGTGGCCGCCTCGAGCGACGCGGCGTTGAGATCCGGCATCTTCGTACGGGCGATCTCTTCGACCTGCTTGCGCGTAACCTTCCCCACCTTGGTCTTGTTCGGAACGCCCGAGCCCTTCTGGATGCCCGCGGCTTTGAGCAAAAGGATCGAAGCCGGCGGGGTCTTGGTGATGAAAGTGAAGGAGCGGTCCGAGAACACGGTGATGACCACCGGGATGATCAGCCCGGCCTGGGACTGAGTCCTGGCGTTGAACGTCTTGCAGAACTCCATGATGTTCACGCCGTGCTGGCCCAGGGCCGGGCCGACCGGTGGAGCGGGAGTGGCCTGGCCGGCGGGAATCTGGAGCTTGATATATCCGGTGATCTTTTTTGCCATGATTACGTTCCTGGTTATCCGTGTTCTTTTATATCGCTAAGAATCAAGAACGTCTTTCGTATTCGAATGCCGCTCTTAATCCTTCATCTTTAACCGCTATCGTTTCGTGGCCGTTCCGCCCTGCTGCTCCTCGCTCGGGTCGAACCGCGTGACCTGCAGGAAGTCGAGCTCGACCGGCGTGGAGCGGCCGAAGCTCGTGACCATGACCTTCAGGGTGTTGCGGTCGAGGTTGACTTCCTCCACCACGCCGGTGAAGTTCGTGAACGGCCCGTCGATGATGCGGACGTGCTCGCCGTGCTCGTAGACGTGTTTCGGCTTCGGCTTTTCCTTGGTCGATACGACCTGGTGCAGGATCGAATCGACCTCTTCCTGAGTCAAGGGCGTCGGTTTCTTGCCGGTGCCGACGAAGCCCGTGACCTTCGGCGTGTTCTTGACCAGGTGCCAGGCGTCATCCGACATCTCCATCTCCAGGAGGATGTAGCCCGGAAAGAACTTGCGCTGGACCTCGCGCTTCTTGCCCGACCTCATCTCCACGAGCGTCTCGGTCGGAATCTTGATGTCGCCGAACTTCGGGCGCATACCGAGGGCTTCGATGCGCTGCTGGAGGTTCTCCTTCACCCGCTCCTCGAAACCGGAGTAGGTGTGAACGATGAACCACTGCTTCTGGGCGAGCTCAGGCATGTCAGGTACTGGCTCCGAACCGCGTGAAGAGGAAGTCGATTGCTTTGTAGAAGACGACGTCGGCGCCCCAGAGGTACACCGCAAAAATGATCGTGGCCACGAGCACCACCGCGGTGGTGCCGATGACCTCCTGGCGGTTCGGCCAAGTGACCTTCTTCATCTCCGCGACCGTGTCGCGAACGAAGTCGCGGGTGGTCGTCATCCACAGCTTCGGTCTTGCTACCAGGGCGTTCTCTTCCATTTCCACTCCGCGAAAAAACTGACTATCTCCAGACGTCGGCGATCTCTTTGGCAGGCCAAGAGGGACTCGAACCCCCAACCTACGGTTTTGGAGACCGTTGCTCTACCAATTGAGCTATTGGCCTGGACTGATGCTTCGGGCTCCTGTAGGCTCGGCCGCTCCGCAAAAGAGCAGCCCGGCGGGCCGCAACTGCATGACAAAGCGCGGCTTCGCCCTGTTATTCCCTACTTCGACTCGCGGTGCACCGTGTGCTTGCGATCATGACGGCAGAACTTGCTCAGCTCGAGCTTCTCCGTCATGGTCTTCTTGTTCTTGGTCGTCGAGTAATTCCGACGCTTGCACTCGGTGCACTGCAGCGTGATGATCTCTCTTCCGGCGCGTGCCATTGTTGTCTCCCTATCTCGGGAAATCGGCTAGACGAGAATTGAAAATTGAAAATTGAAAATTGAAAGAGGGAGCGTCCCGGCTTCTTTCAATTTTCAATTCTCAATTTTCAATTTCCCGCCAGATCTTCCAGACTTCCCGTGTCGATGTCCAACTGGAGCCCTCGACGAGATTTGAACTCGTGACCCCGTCCTTACCAAGGACGTGCTCTACCCCTGAGCTACGAGGGCCTTCTTAAAGGCAGCAGTCAGAAATGAATCCTGCCTTGCCTGACTTTCAACGATCCCGAGGACGGACGCTTCGCGCTGCCTCATTTCTGCCTTCTGCTTTCTACCTTCTTGCCTCTTGGAGCGGGAGACGGGATTCGAACCCGCGACCAACAGCTTGGAAGGCTGTGACTCTACCCCTGAGTTACTCCCGCCCAGAAAGGCAGAAGGTAGAAAGCAGAGGTCGCTACCCCTTCTGCCTTCTGCCTTCTGCTTTACGTGGTGGAGAGAGGAGGATTCGAACCTCCGTAGGGCGTGGCCCGGCAGATTTACAGTCTGCTGCTTTTAACCGCTCAGCCATCTCTCCATCGAAGGCCTCAATGCGATGCCGCCGCGACCCTGAGAATGGCAGGAGCGAGTCCCGCCAGACGCTCGGCCGCGAGCGCCACTGGAGCTGGCGACGGGACTCGAACCCGCGACCTGCTGATTACAAATCAGCTGCTCTACCAACTGAGCTATGCCAGCGCCGAAACTTCTGATTTCAAAGACACAATCAGCCGCGCACCAACCGAACGGAGGAACAGCAAGACGGCGGCAGCGGCCGAGGAACTGCGGGTTATAACAGAGAGCAAAACGGAACGCAACTGCGATTATTTCAGGGATTCTGCCTCCGCACTTCGTAGCAGAGCACGGCCGCGGCGGTGGCGACGTTGAGCGACTCGAGGCGCCCGCGCATCGGGATCGTGACCGTGCAGTCGCAGTGCTCGAGCACGTTTCGCCGAATGCCTTTCCCTTCGCTGCCCAACACAATGGCAACTTTACCCTTGAAATCGATCTCATGAGGACGGCCGCCGCCGATAGCCGCGGCGTAGACCCAGTAGTCAAGTTCCTTCAGGCGCTCGATCGTTCGGGCGAGATTCGTGACCTGCGCGACCGGCACCCACTCGGATGCTCCGGCTGATGCCTTCACTGCCGCCGGCGTCAGTCCGACGCTGTCGTGCTGCGGGATCACGACGATGTCGACGCCGAACCCTTCAGCGACGCGGAGGATTGCCCCGAGGTTCTGTGGATCGGTGATCCCATCGAGGATGAGAACGAAATGGATGGCTTCGCGCTCGATGACCTCATCGAAGTCCGCATAGCCGCTCTCGGACACCTCGGCGACGATTCCGTTGTGCACGCCGCGCCCTGCAAGCCGATCGACCTGCTCGGGGCTCAACGTCCGAACGGCAACACCGGCCCGCTTCGCCTCGTCGATCGTCCGCCGCAGCTTTCCGCCATGTTCGCGCGATACCGCGATGTACCGCACCCGATCGGCGTGAGCGCGGATGGCCTCCAGCACGGGGTTGAGTCCGTAGATGATCATCGCGGAGAGTGTAGGTGAAACCTACGTCTGGATGAACGGGCACGAGGCCGGAATGCCGCGCTGAATCTGATCCTTCTGCGCGTCGCACTGCGCGGGTGCCTCCCCGATGCGGCACGGCCCCGGGACGCCGTCGATCCAGGCCAGGTCGCCGAGGATCTGGATCGTTCCGGCAGCGACATGCTCGATCGCCTTCGCCGCGAGCCGGCCCCATGCGTCGCGGATCATCCAGTCGCGATGGGCCCGGGCGTAGGTATCGAGCATGTCCGCGGCACCCCATGCGTAGGCATCCTTTGCCAGCGGCGCCACCGGATATGGGCCGGTCATCAGAAGCACCGGTCCCTTGCCGATGTCGCGCGTCGCGAGGTAAACCGAGCTGCGTGTCTCCGGCTCTCCGGCGAAAAGGGCATCGTGCACGGCGCGTCTTCCCACAAATCGACGACCACCGTCGCCATCCTTGAGAGTAAGGTCGGCGTCGTGTAACGCCAGGATCCGCTCGGGGAACATCGACAGCATCGGGGCGGTCAGTATCCAGTTCCAACCGAGAAGAACGACCGTATCGACTTCGAAGGGGCTGAGCATCCCGGCAAGCTCGGCGTCGTACTCGGCTCGGGCGTTCAGGTTGCATAGCGGCAAGTTTCGCTCGCGATGGAAGTGCCGAATGGGGTGGATCAGCACCGGTATTCGGTGCGCGTCGAGCCGGCCGCTCTCGACAAGCTCCGGCTCGCTGCTAAGGACGCACGAGAGCTCGTAGAGTTGGCCTCGGTTCGGGTCCTGAAGGAGGGTCTCGAGTCCGGGCAATCGGCCCGACCCGAGGATGGCGACTCGCAACGGTTGGAAGGTGCTCATCAGTCGTCAGCGGTGCGGGTGAGGCATCTGGCGCTCTCCCTGGCAAGAAGAACATCCCGGCGCAGGCGGCTGCAGCGTGGAAGGAACGTGGAGGAGCATGCGCATTGGCCGTCCGCGCCGGGAATGGTTGATTGTCGTTGGCTTACGGCACTCCGACCGGCTCGTCGATCTCCTCGGAACGCTCGAGCTCGTCGACGATATCGGTCGCCAGCGGATCCTCCCCTGCTTCACTCAGGAGAACTTCGTAGAGAGCGAGTGTTTCCGCCACGTCGGCATCAGTGATCCGGCGAATCGCGTAACCGACATGATTCAGGATGTAGTCGCCGGGCGCGACCGGCTCTTCGAGGATGTCGAGCTTGACGTCCTTGCGGAGGCCCCAGAAATCGACGAGCGCGGTCTTGCCGTCCACCGCCAAAACCTTGCCCGGAACGCCGAGACACATGGTCCACCTCCGTCGCGCAACTGACGCTACGCCGCCACCCGATCCCCGCGGATGACGCCTCACACTCGGCCCGGTGACTCGGATCACGTCACTGCTGCATTCCCAGCGGCACGAGATGCGGGCGACGCTGCTGTATCCATCACAGATCGCGTTGACACCGGTCAACGGTGGAGGTGGAGCCGGCGTCTACGATGAAGTCCACACGTACGACCTGATCGCTTGCGTCCACCGTCGAATAGGGTCGAGGAGGGATCGATGAAACGCGATGAGAAGATGCTGGCGTGGGAAGAGGCTCAAGTCACATCAAGGACTCCACCTGAAGGCGACGTGGACGTGGCGTCAGGCCGATATGAGCTGCGGCAACGGCTCCTCCTGAACACCAGCACGAGTCCCTTGCTCGCCGGCGGAGACATCGACGCGCGATGGGAGGATGCCGAGACGAGCGGGGATGAGGCAGCGGGCGGAAGCGCCCCGACCCCTGATCAAAATGTGGTGGATGAGTACGGCGCAGCTCTCGGACTAACCTACAAGACCGACGAAGAGCTCCGCTTCGGCGACAAGGAGCACTCCCGCGACCAGCATCGCTGGGAGCTCGATCCCGCATCCGCCGAGGACTACATCGAGAGAGCGATCGAAGGACGGAGCAGTGCGAGCGTACGGCGGGGATTTCGCAGGGAAGGCAGTGAAAAGTGATCAGTGGTCAGTGGTCGGTGGTCGGTTGTCAGTGATCGGCAGTGATCAGTCCGTCATCCTGGTAGTTGCTGACCACTGACCACTGAACCACTGATCACTGATTATCACTGCTCACTGCCTCTACCTCCCGTACACGATCTCGCCCCCTACCACCGTGTATTTCACCGTCATGCGCCAGAGCTGCGAGGACGGGATCTCATAAGGATTCTCGTGAACGATGGTGAAGTCGGCGAGCTTGCCGGGCTCGATTGATCCACGCGAGTCTTCCTCAAACGCGGCATACGCGGCATCCTTCGTGAACCCTCGGATCGCTTCGGCGAGCGTGAGACGTTGCGTCGGGTACCAGCCGCCCTCGGGCTGCCCTTTCTGATCCTGCCGCGTCACGGCGGAGTAGATCCCGAAGAATGGATTCACGAGCTCGACGGGAAAGTCGGAGCCGAGCGCAATGCGTGCACCGGAGTCGAGGACGGTGCGCCAGGCATAAGCTCCCTTGATCCGCTCGGTCCCGAGACGCGCTTCCGCCCATGGCATATCGCTCGTCGCATGCGTCGGCTGCATCGATGCGATGATGCCGAGCTTCGACAGCCGCGGCACGTCGCTATGTGCGATCACCTGCAGATGCTCGACGCGGAAGCGTCTTGAAGGGTCGATGCCCGCGCGCTCGTAGGCGTCGATCACATTGCGCACGCCGCGATCACCGATGGCGTGAGTGTTGACCTGGAAGCCCGCAGCCAGCGCCCTCTTCGACACTCCGAGGATGTGCTCGGGTCCACTGATGACAAGCCCGGAGTTGCCGGGATCGTCGGAGTAGGGTGCTAAGAGCGCCGCCCCGCGGCTGCCGAGAGCGCCGTCGGCGTAGAGCTTGATCGATCGCACTGTGAGGCGATCGCCATAACCGACGAGCGGTCCGCGGCGGAGCCACTCGGTAAGGTGAGAAGCCGCGCCCTGGCCGTCGCTGAGATCATCGTCGCTGAGCATGACGTAGACCCGAATCGGGAAGCGCTTCTCGTCGATCAGTTCGCGAATGGCGCGGATCGTCTCCTCATCGGCGCCGGCGTCGTGCATCTCGGTCAGCCCGTTGGCGGCGATCGCCTCGGCTGCGGCGCGCACGCGCTCCTTGCGCTGCGCAAAGGACGGCGGCGGCACCTTGGAATCGATGAGCTGCATGGCACCGTCGACGAAGACGCCGGTCGGGTTGCCCGCGGCGTCCCGGATGATCCGTCCGCCGTCAGGATCGCGTGTCGCGGCGCCGATGCCTGCCGCGCGCATGGCGGCGCTGTTGGCCAGCCCGGCGTGACCATCGACGCGGCGGAGCCACACGGGATGGTCCGCCACGGCCGCGTCGAGAAGCTCTGCCGTCGGAAACTGCTTTCCCGCCCAGCGATTCTGGTCCCATCCGCGACCGAGAATCCATTGACCCGCCGGCTCGGTGGCGGCGCGCTTGCGCACTCGCGCGACGGCTTCCTCGTATGACGACGCACCGACGAGATCGACTGTGTCGAGCGAAAGACCGAGCCCGTAGAGATGACCGTGCGCATCGGTTAACCCCGGCAGAATCGTCGCCGCCGAGACATCGATCACGCGGGCACCTGCATGCGCGGCACGGAGAGCATTCGCAGGGCCAACCTCGCGGACACGCCCGTTCTCAACATAGATCGCGTAGTTCTTCTGCGGCTTCTGATCCGGCCCCGCGAGAACGGTACCCGCGATGAAAAGCGTTCCGGAATCGGTCGTGGTCACGCGCACTCCCCTGCCCGGCGGCGTCGCGCAGCCGAGAACGGCGAGCAAGAATATCGCGAGGCATCGTGGCATCGAGGTCTCCTTCGGCGGGTATTGTGCCTCACGAGTGCTAAACTTCGGCAACTCGTCAACTTGTGGAGGATGCATGCGTAGATCGCTCCTGCTTGCCGCCCTTGCGGTATTGGTGCTTGCGTTTCCCCTTTGCGCACAGAACACCGACATCGAGTCGCTTTCGGGTCTCCAGTTCAATTTTGGGAACCCCGGCGCCCGCTCTCTCGGAATGGGCGGCGCGTTTCTCGGTCTGGCCGACGACGCTTCTGCGGCCGAGGCAAATCCGGCGGGTCTGACCATCCTTCGGAAACCGGAAGTCTCGTTCGAGGCGCGCAATTATCTCGAGCAGCAGCTCTTCAGCACCAGCGGCACGTTTCCCGAGATCGACCGGACCGGGTTTAACCACTACAGCATGAGGGTCGATCCGACATTCGCCAGCTTCGTGTATCCCATCAAGAATTTCGCCATCGCCGCGTACTACCATCAGCCGCTGCGCAACGAGGGCGTCGGCTCGGTGGTGCCGATCCGCAATCAGTTCACCGGCGAGATCAAGACCGATGTGCCCAACTTCTTCCTGCCCAAGAACGGCACGCCGGTCAGCTCCGCGGAGTGCGACCAGATCCGGAAGAACGCCAACGACTTCTTCGCCTGCATCGAGTACGCGATCATCCCATTCCTGAGCACGCTCGACGTCGAAGAGCGAACCTGGGGCGTCGCCGGGGCATGGAAGCTGGGGCCGGTCTCGCTCGGTGCCGCGGCGCGCTTCCAGCAGTTCAAGGAATCGGCGCTGACGTTGCGGGTCTCCTCGACGCTCGACACGACGAGCATCTCCACGCAGGCCACCGGGAGCCTCGACAGCAAAGGCAACATCAACATCAAGCAGGAGCACGCCATCACCTACGTGGGCGGCTTCAAGTGGACGGTCAATGACAAGCTGAGCTTCGGCGGCTCTTATAAGAAGGGTGCGCAGTTTCCGGCACCAACATTCGCGGCCACGTCGACAACGAACTTCCAATACGTCAAGGTCGCCGACACGAAGTTCCATACGCCGGACGTGGCCGGCCTCGGCGTCTCGGTCCGGCCGATTCAGGCTCTGACTCTCAACGTCGACGCCGTTCACGTGAAGTACTCGAATCTCGTGGACAATTTCTTCTCGATCAACGACACGGTCCGCGCCCTTTCGAAGCCATACAAGGCCAACGACGTGACCGAGCTCCACGGCGGCGGCGAGTATTTCTTCGCCACGAAGATCCCCTTCGCCATACGCGCCGGATTCTGGCGCGACCCGGCCCACTCGATCCAGTATGCCGGCCCGCTCGATACGCCCGACCGCGTCGCGGCCGCGATTCTCTATCCCAAGGGGCACTCGCAGAATCACAAGTCCGTCGGCGTGGGTCTGGCCTGGCCGCGATTCCAGGTCGACGCAGCCTACGAGACGTCGCCGACGTTCAAGGTGGGATCGATCTCGGTCGTGGCGAGGTATTAGGAGCGCGGCCGGGAGAGCTCGTCCAAGCCGATATCCATCAATTCGAACCGCTGCCAGCCGCGGAAGTCGTAGTGCCACCACTCCGACGGCAGGGGCTCGAATCCGTTGCTCGTCATGACGTCGCGCAGCTTTGCTCGATTCGCAAGGACATCGGCCGGCAGGTCCGCGAAGTCGTGGTGCGCCTTCGGGCTGAAATCGTCGTAGGGCGTCGGCATCAGCAGCTCTGCGCCGCTCCGCAGATCGATGAGCGTGAGATCGACCGCCGCGCCGCGGTTGTGCCGCGAGCCCTTCGCCGGATCGGCCACAAAATCGGGGTTCTTGTAAGGCTCCCACATCCGCTCGGTCACCCGGTACGGGCGATAACCGTCGAAGATCTTCAGTCCCAAGCCTTGGCGCCCTAGCTCAACCTCGACTTGTGCTAGGGCGCGGGCCACGGGCGCGCGGACGAGGACACGTGCCACGGGATAGAGCCGCTCGTGCATGAAGTTGTTCGTCGTGGCGTATCGGACGTCGATCGCAATCCCGGGGACGGCCGTCGCGACATCGACGAGCCGCTTGGTGGGATCGATCTGCGCGAGGCGTTCATACGTAGCGAGGTCGCTGACGACCTCCAGGCCGTAGCGGTTCTTGGGAACCCGCGGTGCCGTGGCGCACGCGCAGAGGAGCAGGAGTAAGAGGATTGTCTTCTTTCGCATATGGACTGCGGCGGCTCGCCGCCGCTTTCGTTGACCACTCGGGGAGAACTCAGTGTAGACCTCCAGCCCTCCTTCCGCATGCTATGGTTTCTTCTCATGGAGCTCGACATCTTCTTCTCGATCTGCCAGACCGAGGTGCGCGGGTACATCCCGGGCGAACGGGAGATGTTCGAGAACTTCTTCGAGCAAGTGGATCTCGCCGACCGCCTCGGGTTCGGCACGGCCTGGGTCGCCGAGAGCCACCTCTCCACCGAGGTGCAGAAAAGCAACCCGGGCGCCGTGATTCCGCACTTTGCCGGCGAGATCGGCCTCAATACCGACATTCTGCAACTCGCCCATCGCGTCTTCGCGCGCACCGAGCGGATCGGCGTCGGATCGGCGATCATGAACATCCTCTGCAACGGCGGTCCGATCGCCGCGGCCGAGCGGATCAAGGCCTTCCTCACGCTTCACGGACTCGCGCCCGGCGAACAGCGTCTCCTGACCATCGGCTTCGCAGCGGGGCGATTTCCGTTCATCAACATCCCGTATGGAATCGTCCCGCGGAATCCGGTCGAGGCCGCCGCGTGGCCGGTCGTGAAGAACAAGATCTTCGAAGAAGCGACGGAGATCTTCCTCCGGCTGCTCAAGGGCGAGACTCTGAGCTCGGGAATGATTGCCCGCCGCTCGCTCGTCCGCTCCGACTTCCGGCGGGATGAGGATTGGCAGCGCGCCGTCGAGGCTTGGGGACAACATGCGGACAAGATTCCGCTGGAGCCACGCTGGCGTTTTCCGAACCTGAAGATCATTCCGCAGGAAGCGCCGATGCATCTTTTGCGCCTCTCGATCGGCTCGCACGATCCGGCCACGCAGATCCTGGCGAACACAATCCTGCCGGTCGGCGTGTTCAACCTGTCAATCACGCCGGGCGACGAGATCGAGAAGACGAACGAGCGCATGCAGACGCGCTATCACCCCGACGGCGGCGTTTGGCAACGCCGCCTCATGCCGCGGACGGTCCTCGTCTTCATCAATGAGGAAGAGGGGCTCAGCGCCGAGGAGAAGAACGCTCGCGCCGCGGAAGAGGCGCGCGAGGCGCTGACGAATTACTGGAAGGCGCTCGAAGGGACGCTCGATGAGGAGAAGGTGCGACGGGCGACGAACAATGCCCTGATCGGCGACGCGGCGACAATCGCGACACAGATCCGCGAGCGCTTCCATCCCGACGACCGCCTGATGCTCTGGTTCGATTTCAACAACCACGATTCGAAAAGGGTGTGCAGGAACATGGAGGCGTTCGCGAGGAAGGTTACGTCATCCTGAGCCGCGTAGACGGCGAAGGATCATCTTGCGAGGATCGTGGCTTTGCCAGGGAGATCCTTCGCCGCGCTTCACCCCTCCGGGGTTTCGCCGGCTCAGGATGACACGATCATTCCCCTCCTCGCCTACAATCACTCCATGCCTCATAGCGAATCCCCGGTCAACTTCGCCCGCGCCATGCCGAACTGGCAGCCGCTGGTTGAGTACCGGCGGAATGGGATCGCCGAGAATACCGTGCACGGCGCCGTGTCGTGGGTGACCGGCAAGAATCTACTCCATTCCTTCGGCGGGAACGTCGAGGTCTAGGGGCGCTCGATGGTCAAGCCGGTCATGATGAAAGTGTTCGAGGACGAGTTTCGCGACGCGCTCTCCGGCGAGCAGAAGGCCATCTCGGTCGCCTCGCACAACGGCGACACCGAGCACGTGCGCGTCGCTCGTTCGATCCTCCTCGAGTCGGAGTGGGGTCTCATGCAGACGCCGCACGACGTGCCGCTCGTGCAGTTCGGGCGCCAGGTGCGCCGGCCGCGTCGGTGGTATCACTGCTGCTCCGGCGAGCATGCGGCGATCCTCCGCGGATGCAAGCTGAAGGGATGGTCGCGCATCGGCTACGTCTGGCCGCACCATCCTTTCTTTCAGGCTTACCTCGGATACATCCACAGCGTACTCGGCCCCGATTGGAGCGCCGGCGTGATCGCCAAGGACGGCTGCGGCCTGCCCACGGTGAGCATGACCGTGACCGACCTCGCCAAGCTCTTCGCGAACCTCGTCACCGAAAAGGACACCGACTGGATCTGGCAGGCCATGGTCGCGCATCCCGATCTCATCGGTGGCTTCAACCGCCTCGACTCGACGATTTTGAAGGCGTGTCATGGAAGGGTGCTCGCCAAGGAAGGCGCTGACGGTTTGCTCGGCCTCTCGATCGAGCATCCCGAATACCCAGACGGCCTCGGCGTGGTCGTGAAAATCGCGCATGGCTGGAATCCGCAGGCGACGTGGTACATCGCCCGCTACATCCTCGGCGTGCTCGGTTTCGAGCTCCGCAACCCGTACAAGCTGCGGCGGCAGAAAGCGTTCATCGTGCCCGAGGCAATCCCCCCGGACTTGCGCGACCGGATGGAAACGATCGTGCCGTGGGACTCGTGGGATCCCGACATTGACCGATGGGAGTTCGATCCCGCCGAATATGCCGGCTCGCCGATTCTCGCGGGGCGGCCCGGAACGCCGGTGGGCGCTGGGGGACGGCGATGACGGCGATCGAATCGGTGCGAAGCAAGCCAGACGAAGCTGCGATCCGGACGCTCGCGAATTTCATCGGTGGCAAGTTCGTCGCTCCGAACGATGGAGCGTTTCTCGACGACATCGACCCCGCGACCGGCGCGATCCTAGCCCGGATTCCGGACAGCGGCCGCAGCGATGTCGATGCCGCAGTCGAAGCGGCGCACAAGGCCTTCCCAGCATGGAGCCGGACGCCGGCTGCGGAACGCTCGCGTCTCCTCCTCCAACTCGCCGATCTCATCGAGCAGAACCTCGACGAGCTGGCGCGGCTCGAAAGCATTGACAACGGCAAGACCGTCGCCATGGCGCGCCGGCTGGACATTCCGCGCGCAGTGCAGAACTTCCGCTTCTTCGCCACCGCCATCCTGCACACATCGACCGAAGCCCATCAGACCGATAGCAAGGCGCTCAACTACACCTTGCGGAAGCCGATCGGCGTGGCCGGCCTCATCTCGCCGTGGAACCTGCCGCTGTACCTGCTGAGCTGGAAGATCGCGCCTGCGATCGCCGCGGGAAACACATGCGTCGCCAAGCCCTCGGAGTTGACGCCGCTGACGGCGTCACGGCTCGCCGAGCTTTCGCTCGACGCCGGCATCCCACCGGGTGTCATCAACATCGTCCACGGCTACGGGGCGCGCGCCGGCCAATCCATCACCGAGCATCCGCACGTGCCGCTCATCTCGTTCACCGGCGGCACGGTCACCGGCGCGAGAGTCGCGGCCGCGGCGGCGCCATTGTTCAAAAGGCTCTCGCTCGAGCTCGGCGGCAAGAACCCGAATCTCATCTTCGCCGACGCCGATCTCGATGAGGCGGTGGCGACGTCGGTTCAGTCCAGCTTCGCCAATCAAGGAGAGATCTGCCTGTGCGGATCGCGCATCTTCGTCGAGCGCTCGATCTGCGATACGTTCGTCGAACGCTTCGCATCGGCCACGAGAAAGCTGCGAGTCGGCGATCCGAATGACGATTCCACCGACGTCGGCGCGCTCATCAGCGAATCTCATCTGCGAAAAGTGACGGGCTACATCGACCTCGCAAATCAGGAAGGCGGCACGATCGTCGCCGGCGGCCGTCGCCCCTCCAACCTGCCCCCGCGACTCGCCGGCGGCAACTTCCTCGAGCCGACGATCATTACCGGCCTCGGCCCACAATGCTGCGTCCTTCAGGAGGAGATCTTCGGACCGGTCGTCACGATCACGCCGTTCGACACCGAGGACGAAGCGATCTCGTTCGCAAACTCCACGCGCTACGGCCTCTCGGCAACGCTCTGGACCAGCAACCTCCAGCGCGCCCACCGCATCGCCGCCGCGCTCGATGCCGGCACCGTCTGGATCAACTGCTGGCTCCTCCGCGACCTCCGCGTCCCCTTCGGCGGCATGAAGGAAAGCGGCGTCGGCCGCGAAGGAGGATTCGAGAGCTTGCGGTTCTTCACCGAGGCGAAGAACGTGTGCGTGAAGTTGTGATCAGGTTTTGATGGATCAGGTCTGATGGTTTCAAGGAGTTGATCCGCAGATGAACGCAGATGGTTGATATGCGTCATCTGCGTAAATCTGCGACATCTGCGGATACGTATCCCTTAACACATTGGGTTGCCTCAACCGAAGACCAGCGCCTCCTCAAGTCCAGGCACGACACCCACGAACTCCTCGAACCCCGCCGACGCCATCCCCTCCAACTCCCGCGTCACAACATCGCTCATGGTCGTCCCATCCCGCTCCGCGACATACCGCACCATGTCGCGCTGATACCGCGGCGCCCGCACGTCCAGCGCCACCAGCCGGATCGCCTCGGGCAACACGCGCGCCGCATCCTCCCCCAGCGCCTCCTCGATGATCTCGTGCGACCACGTCCGCATCGCCGCCGCCATCATCTCCCTCCGAGGGACCCGCACCCCCATCCCCGTCCGTTCCGCTACAATCGTCCCCTCGGCGATTTCCTGTTTCAGCGCTTGAAACGAGATCCGCAACAACCCCGCAGCGGTCATCAATGCAACAAAAGGACGAGGATTGAGAAAGATCTGGCGGATGGAAACACGGGTGGATTGGTCTATGGCGACGCTCCTCTTTATAATACTCCATAGAGTATCACGCGCCGCGCGTCATTGCAAGGAGTTTCTGCCTTGACGGTCAAGACGCAGCCGGAAGGCGAGGTGTTCGGCCAGCAATTGCGCGAGCTTCGCCTTAAGCGCGACCTCACGCAGCAGGCCCTGGCAAACCTCTGCGCCACGAGCAAACCGTTCATCAGCGACCTCGAGCGGGGAGTGAAGGTCCCCAGCCTAACCATGATCCTCCGCCTCGCCGAAGCTCTCGACTGCCGCATCTACGACCTCGTCAGAGTCTTCGACCGCGGCAAGCGCATTTCGCCGCGCTCACGGAAGGAGTGAGCCTTCCGCGTGTCGAGGCTGAGCAACGAATCGACGAGCTGCTGAATGGACCGAGTGGTCGATCGGTGATCGACAATAAGGGAAGCGTCTTACCTCAACCCCCTGCAGGCATTCGGACTTGATCGAATGTTAGATTATGGAGCGAGTATGATGGCTTCGAACCGATCGCAGCCACGCCGACGACGATCTCACTCACGATCTGAAACGACTTCGGCGGGGCACCAGAAGTCGCGTCGCCAGCGTCCTCAGCGAAGCTCAGCGAAACAGTCACGCTCTGTCCAGGAGAGATTTCGGTCGTTGAGCCGAATACAAAGGCATACTTGTCGTTAGGCCGGCCCGGCTCTATCGCAACCATGTTTGTGCCCATCTCATCCTGTCGCTGAAGCTGGGATACGATCTCCGTAGGAGCGCGAGGAGTGCTCCCACCCCAACCTCCCAATCCGACAGAAACGACATTCACCCCGGTCACATTCACTGTAGGCAGAGTCCAAACCCTGCCACGATCGTCCAGTAGTGTCGTGCGTACCACGTCGCCCAAAGTCCAATTGTGTCCGAACGAATCCACCGCGTTCAAGGCTACGACCAGGACCTTCTGCGTTTCGCGGTTCGTGAACTCGAAAGAGCACCTGATCCCGTTCGTGCTCTGACCATTCCGATCCTTGAGCTTCATGGGTAGCGTCGACTTGAGGACAACGCGAAGCGATCCGATGTCTTTCGTCGCGATAGCGTTCGCATCTTGATAGCTCGTGCCGCTGCCAGCCGCAGTTGCGGATGGTACAGAGGCGTTGGATGAAATGCCTCGATTGAGGAGTAGCTGAATATCGCTGGTCTTTGGGAACGTGATTCTTCCAGCGGCGACGATCTTCGCCGAGTCCGTCGAGATGGCTTTGACCATCAGCTCGATTCCTTCGAGGGCGGTGACATTGCCGATCAAGATCGCGTCGACACCCGCAAATTCTCCCAATTTCTTGGCATTCGCTGGATTCACGAGGCCCTCTTCCGTGAGCTTGTGCTCGGCGAGAATGCTCTTGATGTTCGCCCGGTCGACCATGGACACGCCGCCGGCGGAGACAATCTCAACGGCGACCCGCTCCGACAGGTAGCGGCCGAGCTCCGTCGGTTGCCCCTGGAGGTCCGTGAAGTCCACGGCCGCGACATTCTTGAACCCCTGCGCGACGAGCGCCTTGCTGAGTTTGTCGGCTAGCCCCGACATTTCCTGGTTCAGCGTTTGGGCGCGCGCCGCGCCTGCCGTCGCCAACCAACAAGCCAGAAACACGAGAATGAACTTCTTCCACATAGCTGCTCCTCGTTCGACCGGGAATATGGCGAATCAGTAGCTATCGGCCGCCTGCGGCTGGCAGGCTGACTCGATCGAATGTCAGATTCTGAAGCGAATAGGACTCTCTGGCACCGGTCGCCACAACTCCGACAACGATCTCACTCACAATCTGAAACACTCTCGGAGGGGAGTTAGACGTCACCTCGCCAGCCTGCTGAGCGAAGGCCATGGGAACCGTGACGCTCTGCCCTGGAAGGATTTCGGTCGGCGAGCCGAACACAAACGCATAGGGCTGGTTCGGGGTAAGACCGCGCGGGTCGGAGGTCGTGTTCGTGCCCGTGTCGTCCTGTCGCCTAAGAAGCGAGGGGACGTCAGAAGGGCTGTAGACACTGTAGGGATCTCTCTTTCCAGCGGACACGATGCTTATACCCGTCACTCCAGAAGCGGGGAGAGTCCAGACCGTTCCAGACTCGTCCACCAATGTTGAGCGCAGAACGTTTCCAACCTGAACATCTCCTATCAGGCGAGGTTGGCCAGAGTAACCCAAGTAGGCGCCAACGGGACCAGGCTCGCCGGGAATCGCATTCAAGGCAACCAAGATAGGTCGCTGGGTGTCTCGGTTGATAAACTCGAAGATGCACCTGATACCGGTGACACTCCGGCTGTTCGAGCCCCTTTGCCTAGTAGTCGCCACAGACTTAAGAACGACACGTAGCGCCCCGACGTCTTTTGTTGCGATCGCATTGGCATCCTGATAGCCCGCGGCACCGCCAGTTGGCGTCGACCCTGAGGCGCTGCCGGGCAGACTTCGAGTGCCGATTCCCTGCAGATCGGGGGTCTTTTGAAACGTGATCTTCCCGGCGGCGACGATCTTTGATGATTCCGTAGCAATGGCTTTGACTGTCAGAACGAAGCTAGCGTCGAGTGAGATCACGGTTCCAATCAAGATCGCGTCAACACCAGCGAACTCGCCCAATTTCTTTGCGTTCGCGGGATTAACAAGCCCCTCCTCGGTGAGCTTGTGCTCGGCGAGGATGCTCTTGATGTTCGCCCGGTCCAACATCGAAACCCCTCCGGCCATGACCATCTCAACTGCGAGTTGTTCCGACAGGAAGCGCCCGAGCTCGGTCGGCTGCCCCTGGAGGTCCGTGAAATCGATCGCGGCGACGTTCTTACTGCCCTGAGTGACGAGCGCTTTGCTCAGGCTGCCGGCTAGCGTCGACATCTCCTTGTCCAGGGTCTGGGCGCGGGCCACTCCTGCGGTTGCCAGCCAGCACGCCAGCAGCAGAGAAATGATCTTTGGCATTTCAGATACCTCCTGTAGGCCCGAATGTCATCTTGAGTGCTCCGTTGTAGCGGCCTGGGCGACGATCGCCTGCTTTCTCAGGCCATTGTCAATACCCGTGTTGGCCGAGCATCTCCAAAATACGCTCCAAACCCTGCGATACCGAATCAGTCTCACTTGTTCCCGCGCCGGCAGCCTTCAGCTCGAACCCGTCGACGACGCTGCCATCGTCCGAGGAGAGAATGCTGAACGTCACCACGACGGAGGCTGTGAACAGCCCCGCTGCCGACGTACCGCGTTTCACAGAGTTGCTGACACGGGCGAGAAAGAGCCTGCTCCCCATGCGTGACATGGGCATGTCCTGAAGATCTGCGCCACCTCTCCCGGCGAAGAACAGATCGAAACCTCCGGCTGTCACAAACTCAGGAGAGAAGACGATGCCGGAGGCGGTCTTGCCACGAGCCTTGAGGTGCCTGACCAGCGCCGTCGTAAACGTTCCCATCGGTTCGCGTGCCGCGGTCTCAGCGCACACCAAGAGCTCGACCTTATTCGGCAAGTGCGTCGCATAAAGGTAGCTTCGACGACGCTGCTGCACGCGGATCCGACGGTCTGCATCCTCCTGCGCCTTGCGCCTCGCCTCTTCAACAAGAGTTGCTCGCTCGCTCGCGGGACGGTTTGCGTCTTTCTGCAATGCCTGAGGTGCGAGAGGGCTCGAAGCCGTAACGACGGAAGAGCTCTCGGACCCCGGGCGGGGCCCAGTTGCCGAGGGTGGCGGCGACTGCGGTTGCGGCGCGGGTGTGGTTTGCGTGGGCGAATTGGCTTGGGCCGGCAACGCAGCTTGATTGCCACCGTCGACACCCGGTGTGGCCGACGGCCACCAAACGAGTACTCCCCCAACTAAGAGAATCACCAGGAGTCCGATCTTCAGGACGCGGCGATAGGATGACTCGTGAATGACATGGATTGCCGCGAATGCGCAGACGGCCGCTACGAGTAGACCGACCGATTGAAGGATTTCGCTTCGAGATGCGAGGAGCACGGCTCCAGAATGACAGAGTTCCGTACGGATTGCGACCGACGCAGTTCACTCGCGGCGAGGCGCATGGATTAACGGGCGAAGATGTGCTGGTTCAATCGTCCCTACGGGACTCGACGACAAAACCGTGAAATCCGTGACCGGTCCCAGGACTCCGTCCTGGGCTATTTTCAATCGCGCCTATGGCGCTGTCCACGATGTTGCGGCTGTTTGCGGTGGAGTCCTGCCGGACGGGCGAAAAGCGGCGGCAAGCCGCCGCACTCCATATTTACGTCTCGCCGTTTTCTTCGGTGCCTACGAGGTGTTTGCCGCGGTTGCCGGGGAGCTCGGTGGCATGGCGCATGCCGCCGCGGCGACGGCGACGGCGACGCGAGGTTCCGGCTGGACGCTGTTGATCCGGTTTGTCGGCATCGATGTCGGGAGCGTCGGCCTCGTTCTGCGGATCGAAGCGAAGATCGTCGCGATCGGTGGTGGCGGCGGGTGGGGGTGATGGTGGCGCGGCGGCCTTGCCGCGATCCTGAAGTTTGTCTTCGTCGAGGAGCCACACCCATTGAGTCTGCGCGGTTTCAGGCGCAGGCGCGGACGCTGGCGGGCCGGAGCGGGCAGGTGTGGCCGCTGGTGCGCGCAGCGGGACGGTCGGGCGCGGGGGCGTGGGTGCGCCCGATCGCTCGCGGCGTGGCGGGAACGGCGGGCGGTCGGCGCGCACGGGACGCTCGATGTGATCGCGCCGCAGCTTGCGCTCGCTTGCGGGCATCTCCAGACGCTTGATGCGGATCAGGACCTCTTCGCTGAGGCGGCGGTTGACGGAGATCAGGTCGGCAATCAACGCGATCAGCAGCGTCTGGAAGCCGACGATGAGGAACACGGCGCCGAGGATGAGCGACTGGAGATGTCCGCCTCGCTGGCCCTGAAAAAGGAACCAGAGGAAGCGAGCGCCGATGGCGACGCCGGCGAGCATCAGGAGCGAGCCGATGGCGGTGAAGGTCTTGAGCGGTTTGTAGAGCGTGTAGACGCGGAAGATCGTCGCCGCCGATTTGCGGAGATAGCTGCCGGCGCCGCGGTAGAGGCGCGAGGGGCGAGTCGGCGGGTTCGTGCGCACGACAACCGACTGCACGCCGAGGTTGCGGTTGCCCGACTGGATGATGGTCTCGAGCGTGTAGGTGAAGGGATTGAAGACGTTGATCTGCATGGCGGCATCGCGCGAGAAAGCGCGGAAACCGCTGGTGACGTCGCCGATGCGGAGGCCGGAAGCCAGGCCGACCGTCCAGCTTCCGAGTCGCTGGAGCAGGCGCTTGAAAGGGCTCATGTGCGGGGAGGTGGCGACGTCGCGGTCGCCGATGACGACCTCTGCCGTTCCTTTGACGATCGGGGCGACGAGGCGGGCGATGTCGGAGCCGTGGTACTGATTGTCGGCGTCGGTATTGACGATGATGTCCGCGCCGAGCCGAAGGGCGGCGTCGATGCCGGCCACGAACGCTGCGGCGAGACCGCGGTGGGGCTTGAGCTGGAGGATGTGAGTGGCGCCGGCTTTGCGCGCCGCGTCGACCGTCGCGTCCGTCGAGCCGTCGTCGATGACCAGGGTCTCGATTGCAGTGACGCCGTCGATGCGCTTCGGGAGGTCGCGCAGCGTCTGGCCGATAGTCTTTTCTTCGTTGAATGCAGGAATCTGTACGATGAGCTTCATGAAAGTCACGGTCATTATGCCCGTCGAGCGCATCGGCGGCGATGCGGAGCGCGCGATCGCGGCGGTGCTGGCTCAGCGCGCGCCGTTTGCGTTCGAGCTGATCGCGGTCTCGGCGGCGCCTCTTCCCCTTCTGGCGGATAACCGAATACGGAACGTTGTGGAGCCGGATCGTAATCCCGCAACTCGAAGAAATCGAGCGGCTTCCGAGGCGAGGGGAGAGATTCTGGCGTTCGTGGACGACGATGCGTTCGCCGATGTCGGCTGGCTGGCGACAGCGGTCGCGTGGCTTGACGAGCACAAGGAGACGCTCGCGCTCGGCGGCCCGGACCCGGCGCCGGCCGGCTCGCCGGCGGCGGAGCTGATCTCGGAGACGCTGCTTGCGACGCCATGGATCGGTAGCGGGATCGTCTGCCACGAGAATCGCCCTGGCATCTTTCCGATCCGATGGCCGAGTGACATCGCTCTCGTGAATCTGTTCGTGCGCCGTGAGGCGTTCGAGGCGGCGGGAGGGTTCGACGAGTCGATCGGGTATATCGGAGAGGATACGGGGTTGATTGCGGCATTGATGCAGGGACGAGCTTCTAGGGACGAGGGACGAGGGACGAGGGACGAGAGACAAGACGCGAGGGCATTGTGTCATCCCGAGCGCAGCGAGGGATCCCCTTCGCAAGAACCAGAGTCGCTGTTCTTGCCGGGGGATCCCTCGCCGTCTACGCGGCTCGGGATGACACAAGACCCTCGACCCTCGCCTCTCGTCCCTGGTCCCTCGAAAGTGATCTACCACTCCGGCGTCGTGGTCTACCATCGCCGGCGCCCGTTCCCTGCCGCTTACCTTCGCCAGCGCTGGCGCTACCGCGTGAAGACCGGCGAGATGCTGGCGCGTGGAGCGAACGCGTACCGGCGGAGTGGGAGGGTGTGGGCGCTGTTGATCGCGGGCGTGCTGTTTGCGGTCGCGGTGGCCGCAGCGCCGCGGCTCGCGCTGGCTCTCCTCGCGTGCTACGCCCCGGTGACTCTGATCCTCGGCGCACGGACAACGCGGCTGCCGCCGGTCTGGTGGCCGCTTCTTCCGTTCGCGTTTCTGGCCCACCACGCGACGTATTTCGCGGGCATCGTGTGGGGCGTAAGGAAGCGACTGGTGAGGAAGAAGTAGCGATACCTGCGGTGCCGTAGCCGTCGGCGGGTCTTGATTTTTGACTTCTGTGTTACGGAGATCAGAAGTCAAAGACCGGCGACGGCGACGGCGACGCCAACGGCAACGGCAACGGACGCGGAAACGGCGTGCCTTTGCGAGGGACAGAGGGCAGGGCTACCATTCGAGTATGCGAATCCTGATGAGCGTTTCCTTGACCTTCGTCTTAGTCGCCGGATGCAGTTCGACGGACCCGAAGCCCGTCAAGCCTGCCGCATCCACGGCGCCGAAGGCCGCGGTGTCTCCTGCCGCGACGGAGGGAAATGGGACGAGCTGCGACGACCTCATCGTCATCGTCGCCGCGAATGAGAACGACGGGATCAACGCCGAAACCGCCTGGATGCGCAAGCACTATCCCGGTTTCCGGCGCGGCGGCCAGGCTTTGCTCCAGTGCGGCGACAAGGCGGCCGACAGGATCGACATCACGACCGCGCAAGGGGAATCGAGGCGGATCTACTTCGACATCAGCAGCTTCTTCGGTAAGTGGTGAGAGCGATCTGCAATTTTCACCAAGCGCTATCGGGTTCACGGCTATCGAACGCGCTCAGGCTGGCAGGCGCAACAGGCGATGAAGTTCACCGACAAGCTGCAGTACCTTCGCTACCTCGTGGACAAACGGGGGATGAAGCCTGTCTACATGATTCTCGGGCTGACCTACGACTGCAATTCTTTCTGCCGCACCTGCTTCAACTGGGAGCAGCTCCGCAAGAACAAGGAGCATGAGCTTTCGTTCGAGGAGATTCAGAAGACGTTCTCGACCCTCGGCGATCTGCTGTTCGTGGTCATGAGCGGCGGCGAGCCGTTCCTGCGTCGCGACCTTCCCGAGGTCTGCGAGATGCTGTCGACGCAGAATCACGCCAAGCAGATCACCATTCCGACGGGCGCGATCGCCAGCGATCTCATCGCCCGCGCCGTTGAAACGACGCTCCAGCGCTGCCCGGCCACACAGATCGTGGTGAACCTTTCGATCGATCACATCGGCGAGAAGCACGACTGGATTCGCGGCGTGCCGGGCAACTACGAGAAGGCGAAGAAGACGTACGCCGGCCTGATGCCGCTGAAGAAGAAGTACTCGAACCTGACGGTGAACGTGCACACATGCCTGTGCACCTACAACGCCGACGATCTCGACGTGCTGTTCGAGGGCGTGAAGCGCGATTTCCCGGAGGTCTCGTTTCATTCATTCGAGATGTTGCGCGGGGATCAGCCGGACAAGAACATCCAGCCGGTCTCGACCGAGCGCTATCGCGAGCTGCTGCCGAGGCTCGAGGCGTACTGGAGCACGTACCGCAACTACGATGGCTTCCTCAAGTTCGTGAAGGTCTACTCGCGGCGGATCGAGCTGGCGGTGCTGGAGCAGGAGACGCAGGTGCGCCCCTGCCACGCCGGCTACATCTCGGGAGTGCTCGACGCGCGAGGCGAGGTGCGGATGTGCGAGCTGCGCGACGCGGTGGGCAACGTCCGCGACACGGGCTACGATTTCGGCAAGCTCTGGTTCTCCGAGGCCGCGGACAAACAGCGGGCGTCGATCAAGGCGAAGGAGTGCCACTGCACGCACTCCTGCTTCATGTCGTCGTCGCTGGTGTTCGACATGCGCACCTGGGGAGCGTACTTCGCGTCGACGGTCGTGAATTTCCTGTCGGCGGCATGAACGAGCGCGTCGCCATCGTCGGCCCCGTCTTTCCCTACCGCGCCGGCATTGCCTACTGCACGACCCGGCTCGCCGAGGAGTTGGCGAAGTCATGCGACGTCTCGATCATTTCCTTCAAGCGGCAGTATCCGCGGGCGTTCTATCCGGGTGGCGACGATATCGATGAGACGCTGCTAGCGAAGACACCGGCGAACGCGCGGTTCGTGCTCGATATCCTGAATCCCTGGACTTGGCTCCGCGCCGCCCTCGACTTGCGGCGATCGAGACCAGATGCGGTGATCTTCGTGTGGTGGATCTGGGTGTGGGCACTGCCATACCGGCTGTTGCTTGCGTTGCTGCCGCGATCGACTCGAGTCGTTCTGCAATGCCACAACGTCGGCGACAAGGAGCCGGCATGGTGGAAATCGCTGCTGACGAACGGCGTGCTCCGGCGCGCCGATGCGTTGATCGTTCACGCGCGAAGCGAGGCCGAGGAGGTGACGCGCCGGCTAGGACGCCGCTCGCCATCGATCCATGCGACGTTTCTGCCTGTCCACGAGCTCGGCGGTCCGCCGCCGACGCGCGCCGACGCGCGCGCGATCCTCAGACTTCCCGCCGATGCAAACCTCGCACTTTTCTTCGGCCACGTCCGGCCGTTCAAGGGGCTCGACATCGCGATTCGCGCCTGGGCTCACCTCGATGTCGAAGCAATTCTCCTGGTCGCCGGCGAGGCGTGGTGGAAGGGGGAGGAGGAGTACCGGCGGCTGGCGCGCGAGCTGGGCGTGTGCTTTGTTCAGAGGGACGAGGGACGAGGGACGTGGGACGAGGGACGAGAGACGAGCGCGTTGTG
>DASQGS010000326.1:0-5221 GCA_035632455.1 Thermoanaerobaculia bacterium
GTCGATCGCCGACCTCTATGCACCGTCCGTCGACCGGCTCTTCCGCAGCGCCAGCGACTCCTGCGGCGATCACCTGATCTCGATCATCCTGACGGGCATGGGCGACGACGGCTCCGCCGCGATGAAGGTCGTGCACGACCACGGCGGCAAGACCATTGCGGAGTCCGAGAAGACGGCCATCATCTTCGGGATGCCGGGTGAAGCGATCAAGACCGGCGGCATCGACGAGGTGCTGCCCCTCGGCGAGATCCCGGAGGCGATCCGGCGGTTCTGCACGGGAGTGTAGGTTTCAGGGCGCAGAGGGCAGAGCGCGGAGCGCAGACGGAAGCCCGCGGGTGCAGCCGTAATCCTGAGCCGACACAAGCGGCGGAGTGGGCAGAAGCGTAAGACTCGCGACACCCGCCGCTGCGCAGAATCACCACCTGCGCTCAGCGCACTGCGCCCCGCGCTCTGCTTTTCGCCTTTTTTCACCCCCTAATCACGTCGCGCCCTCCCGAATCCGCCCTCCCTGTGCTAGATTCACGGAACGGTCCGGGCCACTACAGATGAGCGAAGAATCCAAAGCCGAGAAGTTTCTCGAGCTGTTCAGCAAGGGTAAGGAATTCACCGAGGAGCTGTTGCGGGAGAACCAGCGGCTGCGGTATCGAGTTGCGGCCCTGGAAACCGAGCATTCGGCCGGCAGCCCCAAAGAGGAAGTCGATCGCCTGCGCGCGGAAGTCCAGCAGCTTGCCGACGAAAACCGGCGCATGGCCGCCCGCTTCGAGGAAGTCGAAGCGGAGAACAAGGACTTCGCCAGCCGCTACATCGAGATCGAGGAGCAGAACAACAACCTGGCGAACCTCTACGTCGCCAGCTATCAGCTTCACTCCACGCTCGACTTCAAGGAAGTCATCCAGATCGTCCAGGAGATCGTGATCAATCTCGTGGGCGCCGAGGCCTTCGCCATCCTGCTGCTCGACGAGAAGACCAACGAGCTGAAGACGATTGCCAGCGAAGGCGGCGACGTCATGCAGGGCGTCGAGACCATCTCCACGCGTCTCGGCGAAGGCGTCCTCGGGCAAGTGGCCCGCACGGGCGACAGCTACTACATCAACCAGGACATCGACGGCGGCAGCGTCACGCTCGACAAGCCGCTGGCGGCGGTGCCGCTGAAGATCAAAGAGCACGTCATCGGCCTGATCGTGATCTACAAGCTGCTCCAGCAGAAGGACGCGTTCTCGGCGGTCGATTACGAGCTCTTTTCGCTCCTCGCAGCGCACGCGGCGACGGCGATTTTCTCCTCGAAGCTTTACTCGCAGTCGGAACGGAAGCTCAACACGATCCAGAGCTTCCTCGACTTGCTCACCACCAACTGAAGAGGTCGAACTTGCCACTGGACAACGCCAACTTCCTCGTCGTCGAAGACAGCCCGACGATGCGTCAGTTGATCTCGTTCTCGCTGAAGCGGTTCAAGGGAGCGAAGATCATCGAGGCGGTCGACGGCGTCGACGCGCTGAAGAAACTCTCCGGTCCCGACAAGATCGACCTGATCCTCACCGACATCAACATGCCGGTCATGGACGGGCTGAAGCTCGTCTCGCTGGTCCGCCAGAACGCGCAGCTGAAGGCGATCCCGATCATCATCATCACCACCGAAGGGGCGGAAGAGGATCGGGAGCGCGGCCTGGCCCTCGGCGCCAACGCGTACATCTCCAAACCGATCCAGTCGTCGCATCTCATCAAGACGAGCTCGGAGCTGCTGGCGGTGGTGTAGAGCATTGTTGATCTGAGATTGATGATTGATGATCGGCCGCTTGACTCCAGAAATCATCAATCTCCAATCACGGCTCTTCATGGTCTTCTTTGGCATGGCCTGAGTGGCGGCACATCAGGATGAAGGGTCAGGGAGAACGGTTCAGATATGGAGTTGCTCTCGCGATTCTTGACCACAGAGATCACAGAGAAGACACGGAGACTTCATCGGACAAATGTCTCCGTGCCTGCTCCGTGATCTCTGTGGTTGAAGAATCAGCAGTATGACTGGCCGTGGTGTTCACCCACGCAAAAACCACAAGAGCCCAAATCACAAATCCTCCTAGCTCTGGCCCGTCCGCGATGAACGATCTTCTCGATTCCCGCCGCGGATCATGGATCATCGGTGGCGCGATCGTCGTCGTCTTCCTCGCGCTCCGCATCGCGCTTCTCTGGGCGCGTGAGCCGTTCTTCGACGAGCTGTTCACGCTGTGGATCGCGCAGAAGCCGCTGGCCGGTATCCTCGAGGCGCTGCGGCACGATTCGGGACCGCCGCTGTACTACTTCGTCGTGCACGCGCTGACGCTGCATTCGGTCGATGCCGTCCGCCTCGTCTCGCTGGCGGCCGCGACGGCGACGCTCGGGATCGTGCTGACTGCGCGACCTTTCGGTAAGGCGCGATTCGTGGCGGCGGCGCTGCTGGCCATCTATCCGCCGGCCGTACTCTTCGCAATCGATGCGCGGGCTTATGCGCTCTGCGCGATGTTCGTGGCCGCCGGAATCGTGGCGCTGACGAGCGACCGTCCGGTCCTTGCCGCCGCCGCATTCGTCGCCGCCGCGTACTCGCACTATTACGGCGCGCTCTTCTTTCCGCTGCTGCTGATCAAAGTGCCGTCGGGAGAGACCGAGACAAACGTGTGGCCGGAGGATGCGGGCGGAGAACGCCGGCGACCGCGGAACGGAGTTCCGCTCTCTGTCACTGCGCGTTCGGCTGGGGTGTTCGCCGCCGCCGTCGTTCTCTTTGCGCCTGGCATCTGGCTCGCGCTGCATCAGCCGCGCGAAGCGATGCTGTGGCTGCACGAGCCGCGCTGGCCGTGGATCGGCGAGCTCTGGTTTGCCGGCCGCTATCCGTACTCACTGTTTGCGCCGTCGCCGCTCTGGCTGGTCGTCGTTGCGGCGGTGCTCGTGCTGATCGCGATCGGCGCGCCGCTGATGCGTGGCGCGATGCGAGCTCCGCTGCTCGCCTTCACGGTTGCCGCGACGCTGATCCCGCTGACCCTCGCCTCGATCGCCGGCGTCTACTTTCCGATGCGCCTGGAATCGGTCATTGCCGTGCCGCTGATGCTCTGGATCGCCATCTCGCTCGAGGCCTGCGCTCCCGTGCTGCGGCGCGCTGTGGCGGCCGCTTTTCTCGTCATCGGGGCAGCGGTTGTGGTCGCTGGCATTTCCGATCACGCTGCGCGGCCGGTCGATCCTTACCGGTCGGCGGCGATGTGGACCGCGGCGCACGTCCAGCCGGCTGAGCTCGTCGTCGCCTCCGGCTACTGCTACCTCGAGGCGGTCACGTTCGTGCATGCGCGTGTCGTGGCGATGCCGCCCGAGCAGGCTGTTCATCCGGGATGGAGGGCGTTTCCCGAGGCGAGAATGTACGTGCCTCCCGCGCCGTTCCTCTGGATCGGGGAGCGCGCCGCGCCGGAGCTGTCAATCCTGCGCAAGGCGCGCAACATCAAGCCGTTGTACGTCAATGACCGGGCAATTGTGGCGGCTGTACGCTAAACTGATCTCACAACTCACATGCCTCATTTCATAACCGACAAGTGCATCGGGTGCGGTGTCTGCGAGGTCAAGTGCCCCACGAACACGATCTGGGGAACGACCAAGGAGATGTTCTACATCCACCCGGAGCGCTGCATCGACTGCTCCGTCTGCGGCATCTACTGCCCGGTGGACGCGATCCAGAACCAGCACGGCGATCTCATTCCGCGCGTCAAACCGAAGGAGATCCCCAAGGCCGAGGTCATCAAGGAGCTCTGCACGGGATGCGAGTTCTGCGTCGACATCTGCCCGTTCGACGCCATCGCCATGGTCGCTGCGGTGGACGAGACGATCGCCAATCACTACAAGATCGCCGCCGTCGTGAAGGACAAATGCGTGGCCTGCCGCCTCTGCGAGTCCGTCTGCGACAAGGACGCCATCGTGGTGCCGGAGGCCCCGACGCAGTTGAAGACGTATCTGCCCGAGTTCGTGGTGATCGGAACCGGAAGGTAGATCCAATTGAATTCAGAACGCAGCGCGCAGAATGCAGAATTGAGAAAAGAATCGATCCTCTTTCTTCATTCTGAATTCTGCGTTCTGCGTTCTGAATTCTTCTTCTGAAGCGCCATGCCGCCACGCGAGCCCGACTTCAACGATCCCTCGAACGACGTCCCGAAAGAATCGGCGCGGACGATCCTTTTCCAGTTCGTCATCTTTCCGCTCGGCATCGTGGCCATCGCCGTCGGGATCTTCTTCCTCTTCGGCAAGCTGGCCTCGGATGAGCAGTCCATTCCCGACTACCTGAACCAGATCCGCTCCGGAAGCTCGCACGAGCGCTGGCAGGCGGCCTATCAGCTGTCGAAGTCGCTCAAGAGGGGAGAGGCGAAGAAGTATCCGAATCTCGAGCAGGAGATCGCGGACATCTACACGTCGTCGAAGAACGACGATCCGCGCGTCCGCCGCTACCTGTCGATGGTTCTCGGCAACCTCGGCGACCGCCGGGCCACGCCGCTGCTCGTCGGCGCGCTGGGCGAGAAGGACGTCGAGACCAGGATCTACGCGCTCCTCGCGTTAGGCGAGCTGCGCGATCCGGCGTCGGTTCCGGCGGTCATGAACGCCGCGAACGACGACGAGAAGGATGTGCGGGTGACGGCGCTCTACGCCCTGGGCGGCATCGGCGATGCTCGCGCAGTACCGCTGCTGGCAACCGCGCTCGCCGACCAGACGCCCGACGTGCGCTTCAATGCCGCGGTGGCGCTGTCGCGCTACGGCGACCGGCGCGCGCTTCCGGTCCTCCACGAGATGCTCGACCGGCAGCACATGAACGGCATCCGCACGATGCGCGAGGACCAGAAGGAAGACGCGATGATCGTCGGCATCTCCGCGGAGACGCGCCTGGTGGGCCGCGAAGCCATTCCCGATCTGCAGCGGCTGACGAGCGATCCGAGCCTGCGGGTGCAGTCGGCGGCGAGGGAGGCTCTGGCCAAGATCACCCGCTGAGCACGAAAAGCCTCTGATTCCAATTCACCACAGAGAGCACGGAGACCTGCGATGATGTCTCCGTCCCCCTCTGTGTGCTCTGTGGTAAAAAAACAATCGAGTCTCCCTCAATCGCAGCCAGTTCACCCGTGAGCCGCGCATTCTGAGGCTCGTCGCCGCGCTCCTGACGGCCTCGCCGCTCCAACCAAACACGGAATCCCGGCAACGCCGCGTCGCGACGCAGGGTTGTTGCGGC
>DASQGS010000327.1:0-5198 GCA_035632455.1 Thermoanaerobaculia bacterium
CCGGGAGAGAGTTTTCGCGCTTCGTCGCCGTTTGGCCCAGCGCTGCTGGGCCCTACGGGATTGGCCCCGCCGGGACGGCCGCCTCCTTCGCTTCACGCGATACACTTCTCCTCATGGATCCGTACTACCGCGCGATCTTCAACCGCCAGTTCACCGACGAGATCTACCGCCGCTATCAGGATGAGCTCGAGCGCCGGCTCTCGTGCCGGTTCGAGTTCCGCCTTGCGGAGACGCCGCTGTTCATCTACGACAGTTTCAAGCAGAAGATCGTCGACGCCGCCAATGCGATCCTGCGGCAGCTTACCGATCCGGTGCGTCTGACGCAGATGAAGCGCGCCATCCCGGCGCGATGGGACACGCCGGGCATGGACGCGATCCCGAACTTCACGCAGATCGACTTCGCTGTCGTGCGCGGTGCCGGCGGCGCGCTCGAGCCGAAGCTGATCGAGCTGCAGGGCTTTCCTTCGCTCACGGCGATGCAGCTCGTCCAGCGCGACGCCTGGCGGGAGACGATCGCCGGCATTGACGGCCTGGACCTCGATTGGTCGTGCTGGTACTCCGGCCTCGACCGCGACTCCTTTCTGGATCTCGCGCGGCGCACGATCGTCGGAAACCATGATCCGGCCGAGGTCATCCTCATGGATCTCGATCCGCCGCGGCAGAAGACGTATCCCGACTTCGCGGCGACGAAACTGCTGTTCGGCGTCGATCCGGTGGACCCGACCTCGCTGATCCGGCGCGGCCGGGAGTTGTACCGGCGCTCGCCGAACGGAACCGAGGTGCGCGTCCGGCGGATCTACAACCGCGTGGTCTTCGACGAGCTTCTGAAGAAAGGGACAGCCCTTCCGTTCGACTTCCGGGACGAGCTCGACGTCGAGTGGGCCCCGCACCCGAACTGGTACTGGGTGTGGTCGAAATACTCGCTCCCGTTTCTCGATCACCCGGCCGTTCCGCGGGCGCGCTTCGTCTCCGAGGTCGAGTCTCTTCCCGAAGATCTCGCCGCGCGCTACGTGCTCAAGCCGCTCTTCTCGTTTGCCGGCGGAGGCGTCAACGTCGAGCCCACCGCCGCGGACGTGGCCGCGATCCCGGAGAGCGAACGCGTGAACTGGTGCCTTCAGGAGAAGATCGAGTACGAGCCCGCGCTCCAAGCCGCGGATGGTGGCGGCGTGAAGATCGAGATTCGCATGATGTTCCTCCGCCCGCACGACGCCGCGAACCCGGTGCTCGCCCAGAACCTCGTCCGCCTCTCCCGCGGCAAAATGCTCGGCGTCGATTTCAACAAGCAGTTCACCTGGGTCGGGTCGTCTGTGGGATTGTCGGCATCGTCGTAGTGGGCGACTTCGCGAAGTCGGCTACCTCACTCGACGGCGTGGAGAATCCGGCTCACACCTGCCGGGGTATGCGGCGTGATCGCGGTCCGGAGTGGCGCGGCGCTCGCCCGCGGCTGCGTGCTTCCGTCGCCGGAGGACCAGAGGACAAGGCGGACCCGGCCGAGGACCAGATCGCGCGGCAGCACGCCCCAGTGGCGGCTGTCGAACGAGTCGGCGCGATTGTCGCCCATCACGAAGTAACAGCCGCTGGGAATGATCTGCGGTTGGATCGACCCGCTCGACGCGGGATCCGCGAGGTAGGGCTCGGGCAAGCCGTGGCCGCCGATCAGGACGCGTCCGTTGCTGCTGGAGACCAGGTCGCCGGCCGTGGCGATGACGCGCTTGACGATGATCTCCCGCGAATTCCGAGGCGAGCGGAACGCGATCACGTCGCCGCGCACCGGCTCGCGGGCCCAGAACGGCGCATGAAACGGCGTGACGACGATGTGGTCGCCGACCCGAAGCGTGGGAGCCATGGAGGAGGATGGAATTGCGTAGATTCTTACCAGGCCTCGAACGGCCAGCGCGAGCGCGACCGCCACCGCGACGGGCTCGATGATCAGGCGAAGCGTCGATTTTGGTCCGGGCATGTCAGGCAGGATTGAAACGATTCAGCAGTAGCCAAGGTTTCGCAAGCGTTCGGCCGGATGGGGTATTCCCGATATAATTGTCCCACCACGATGGACCAGATCCAGATTCACTACATCGATCTTGGTGTACCTCGGGTTCTCGATCTGCGTTCGGACCTTGCGGTCGGACGCACCGAGGGCAACGATCTGGTCCTGAATCACCCGTCAGTCTCGCGCAAGCACGCCCGGATCGAACAGCGGGGCAATCGCTGGTGGGTTGTCGACCTGAAATCGACCAACGGCGTCAAGCTGAACGGCAACCTCGTGACCGAGGCCCAGATCGCTCCCGGCGACAAGATTCTCGTCGGCTCCGTTCAGCTCGACCTCAAGGCCCAGCCCTCCGTCGATTTCTCAGGCGAATCGATGTTCGACAACCCCTCGGGCACCGTGATCCGGCGCATCGCCGACTTCAATTCCGAATTCGGCCTCGACATCGCCGAGACTTCCGTGCCGCGAGCTCCGGAGCCCGGCAAGCCCGAGCCCGCGGTGACGCGCGAAAAGATCTTCCAGGTACTGGTCCAGGTGGCCAAGGTGCTCCTCCAATCCGAGGAGCTCAGCTCCGTGCTGAACACGGTCATGGAGATCATCTTCAAGTACCTGCCGGTCGAGCGCGGCCTCATCATCCTCTTCGACGAGGAGGGGAACCCCGTTCCGAAGCTGACGAAGTTCATCGAGGGCTCCGATGCCCGCGACATCCCGATCTCCCGCACGATTCTGACGATGGTGGCGCAGCAGCAGGTGGCGCTGATGACCTCCAATGCGCTGGAAGACGCGCGCCTCCTCGGCGGCAAATCGATCGCGATCCACGGCATTCGCTCGGCGATGTGCGTTCCGCTCTGGGACCGCCAGCGCGTCATCGGCGCGGTGCAGGTGGACTCGGCGATCCACATCGGCCGGTTCACCGAGGAACATCTGGACCTGCTGACTGCGCTGGCGAATTTCGCGGCCGTGGCCATCGAACGCGCGCAACTCGCAGAGAAGATCGAACACGAGCGGAAAGTACGCTCGAAGATGGAGCGGTACCATTCGCCGGCGGTGATCGAGGAGATCGTCCGCGGCGTGATCGCGACGGACGAGACCGAGATCCGCAACGCCGAGGTGTCGATCCTCTTCGCCGACATCTCGGGTTTCACCACGATCTCCGAGACCAAGAAACCGGAGGAAGTGTCCGAGTTTCTGTCGCACTTTTTTTCCTGCGCCGTGGAGTCGATCTTCGCGTTCGGCGGCACGCTCGACAAGTTCATCGGCGATGCGGTGATGGCCTTCTTCGGCGCGCCGATTCCGCAGGACGACCACGCGGACCGCGCCGTGCTGGCGGGCCTGATGATGCAGCGCTTGGTCGGCGATTGGAACGCCGAGCGCGAGCGGGCCGAGCTGCCTCCGGTGCGCATCCGCATCGGCATCAACAGCGGCCCGGCCGTAGTCGGCAACGTCGGCACGGAGAAGCGCGTCGACTACACGGTCCTCGGCAGCGCCGTGAACATCGCCTCCCGCCTCGAGAGCGGCGTGGCCAAGCCGGGTCAGGTGGTGATCTCGCAGAACACGCTGGACCGGGTCATCGGCAGCTTCCGGACCGAGGCCCTGGGCGAGTTCGCGCTGAAAGGCCTTCAGCAGAAGATGCCGGCGTTCGCCGTGATGCAGGCCGCCGCGTCTCCGACGACGAGCTCGACGGACGAGGTGCAGCACGCCGCGCCGACGCGGTGAGGGTCATTCCGCCTGCGCGTCCGGCTGGATCGCGCCGAAGACATTTCCTTCCGTGTCCTCGAAGAACATCAAGGCCCCGACGCCGGTGATGATGGACTTCTGCATGACCACCTTGCCACCGGCGCCGAGAACGGCGGCGGCGGTATCGTCGATCGACGGGACGGCGATCGTGATCTCGAACCCGGTCATCTTCTGCCCAGCCACCAGCTCGCGCCGGCCCTGCAGCGACCCGCGGAGCCCGGGCTCCTCGCCTGCAGCATTCGTCTGAATCATGTAGAACTTCGGCGGACCCCAGGCGCTGAAGGTCCATCCAAATACGCGCTCGTAGAAGCGCCGCGCTCTCGGAACATCATCGGCGTTGATTGCGAAGTGATATGGGTTTGGCATGCGGGGCAAGAATACGCTCCCAATGCGTGGGCAAGCATGCTCGACTTCGTCAACTTTTGACGCAGATGCGTCAAGGCACGCGAGAGCCCGGCTTTTCGTTGCCGTTGCCGTTGGCGTCGCCGTCGCCGGCCTTTGACTTTGCGCTCAAAACGTCAACGTCAAAAACCGGCGACGGCTACGACGACGCCAACGGCTACGGCCACCGGAATAGCCGCGGCCGGGCAGTCAGGATTTCTCTATACTTGTTTCTTCATGCCGCGTATGCGTCACGTCAGACCGGACGGCTCCGTGTGGGTGCGGACGTTCCCGCTCACCTGCCTGCACGACCATACCTCGTCCGCGCACGTCCACGAGTGGGACCAGCTCACGTACGCGACCTCGGGGGTCATGCACGTGCATACCGATTCCGCGAGCTGGCTCGTGCCGCCACACCGCGCGGTCTGGCTCCCCGCGGGCGTCGAGCACACGGAGCAGATGCACGCTCCGGTCTCGGTGCGGACCCTCTATCTCGCGCCGAAGCTGGCCAAGGCCCTTCCACGCGAATGCTGCATCGTCAACATCCCGCCGCTGATGCGCGAGCTGATCCTGCACATCTGCCGCATCGGCGTTCTCGATCGCCGGATCCCGACCCAGGCCCATCTGATCAGCGTGCTACTCGACGAACTGGTCGGCGTCTCCGACGTCCCCTTGCAGTTGCCGATGCCGCGCGACCCGCGGGCGCGCTGCCTCGCGGTGTCATTGCAGGCCGCTCCCGATGACGACGGCTCGGTCGCCGCGCTCTCGCGGCGCGCCGGTGCAAGCAGGAGAACTATGGAGCGTCTCTTCCTCGCCGAGACCAGGATGACGGTCGGAGAGTGGCGGCGGCGATTACGGTTGCTGCACGGCGTGCACAACCTCGCCCGAGGGGAATCGGTGGCCAACGCCGCTCTCGATGCCGGCTACGCGAGCACCAGCGCGTTCATCGCGGCGTTCAAGAGAATGTTCGGGATGACGCCGAGCAGGTATTCGGTCTAAGCCGGAGTCCCCGTCGCCGTAGCCGTAGCCGAGCCGTTGGCGTCGCCGTCGCCGTCGCCGGACTTTGACACTGACGTTCCTGCTCAAGAGATCA
>DASQGS010000328.1:0-10418 GCA_035632455.1 Thermoanaerobaculia bacterium
CGACTGGCTCGAGCGTTACCAGCAGTCGCTCGAACCTCTCCTTATCGGACGGTCCTTCGTCGTCGCGCCCGAGGCCGCGCTGATCCCGAGCGACACGACCCGCCACCGGCTGCTGATACCGCAGGAACAGGCATTCGGAACCGGCTCGCACGAGACCACTGCGCTCTGCATCGAGTTGCTCGAGGAAACGGACATTGAAGGCCGCCGCGGGCTCGACATCGGCGCTGGCAGCGGCATCCTGGCCCTGGCGATGTGCCGCCTCGGCGCGGCGAAGGTGATCGCGCTCGACAATGATCTCGACGCCTACGGTGCTCTTCGCGACAATCGTACGCGTAACGGAGTGAGCGAGGGCCGCCTGCCGCTCTTCATTGGTGGGATCGAGTCGCTTCGCGCCGGCACGTTCGATGCTGTGACCATGAACATCCTCCCCGAAATCATCGCGGCGCTTCTCCCCGAGGTCTTGCGCCACTTGCACAAGGAGTCCGTGCTGATCCTAAGCGGCATCCTCACGAACCGCCGCGCTGAAGTCATCGCAAACGCTTTACAGCATGGGCTTCTACTTGTACGGGAAACGGAGCGCGCAGAGTGGTGGGCGGGGGCGTTTACTATGAGACTCATGGGGAAGGAGCAAGAAAGCCGAATGTTGAATGTTAAGTGTTGAATTGGCGCATTCTTCAGGTTCTCCACGGTCAACTCAACATTCAACATTTGTCTCCTACGCCCGCAGCGCCAGTGGAACATAGTCTCTCCGCGCCGACCCCGTGAAGATCTGCCGCGGACGCGAGATCTTCTGGTCCGGGTCCGTGAGCATTTCCTGCCACTGTGAGAGCCAGCCCGAGACTCTAGGGATCGCGAAGAGCACGGGGAACATATCAACCGGAAACTCCATGGCCTGATAAATCAGTCCCGAATAGAAATCGACATTCGGATAGAGCTTGCGCTTGATGAAGTAGTCGTCCTCGAGGGCGATCCGCTCGAGCTCCAGGGCCACGTCGAGGAGCGGGTTCTTCCCCGTCACCTCGAACACCTCGTATGCAACGTGCTTGATGATCTTGGCCCGAGGATCGTAGTTCTTATAGACCCGATGTCCGAAGCCCATCAGGCGCACGCCCTCGCCGGCCTTGACGCGCTTGATGAACTCCGGCACGTGAGCCACAGAACCGATCTCATTGAGCATCTGGAGCACCGCCTCATTGGCGCCTCCGTGCAAGGGGCCGTAGAGCGCGGCTGCGGCCGCCGCCACGGCCGAATAGGGATCGACATGCGAGCTGCCCACTGAGCGCATGGCGCTGGTCGAACAATTCTGCTCGTGGTCAGCGTGGAGAATGAACAGGACGTCAAGCGCGCGCTCCAGTGCCGGCTGGGGGCGGTACTTCACCTCCGTGGTCTTGAACATCATATTGAGGAAATTGCCGGGATAGGAAAGGTCGTTGTCCGGATAGGCATAAGGCATGCCCACCATGTGCCGGTACCCGAACGCGGCGATCGTAATCATCTTGGCGACGATACGGTGGATCTGCTTCTGGCGGATGTCCGGGTCGAAGATGTGCCTGGCCTCGGGATAGAACGTTCCGAGCGCCGCGATCGTGGAGATCAGCTTGCCCATCGGATGGGCGTTGTAGCGGAAGGAGTCGAGCAGCCCCTTGAGGTTCTCGTTGATGATCGTGTGATAGGTGATGTTGTGCTGCCAATCATCGAGCTGGGAGCGGTTCGGCAGCGAGCCGTGAATGAGGAGATACGCGGTCTCGAGATACGTGCTCTTCTCGGCGAGATCCTCGATCGGATAGCCGCAATACTCGAGGATGCCTTTGTCGCCGTCGATGTAGGTGATGGAGCTGCGGCAGGCGGCGGTGTTCATGAACGCCGGGTCGTAGGTCATCAATCCAAAGTCGTCGTCGCTCACTTTGATCTTGCGAAGGTCGGTCGCCCGGATCGTGCCTTCGCTGATGGGCACCTCGTACTGCTTGCCGTTGCGATTGTCGATGATCGTCAGGGTATCGCTGGCCAAGAGCTACCTCCACCTCTTCGTGAAGCGGGTAAATCTATCATAGGGATGAAAGGGAAGAGGGACGAGGGACGAGACTCGCGTCATCGTGAGGCGCGGAGATGGCGAGCGATCTCATGCGAAGTTCACGACCGATCCGTCCGATCCGTCTGATCGGTCCGAATCTCCGCGTCCCTCACGACAACAAGAGCCCCAGTTCCGACATGACGATCGCCATCCCGGCGATGGCCGCAGTCTCGGCGCGGAGGCGGCGCGGGCCGAGGCGGCGGAAGCGGCAGCCGCGGTCGCGCGCCAGCGCGAGCTCGCGGTCGCTCCAGCCGCCTTCGGGACCGACGAGCAGAGTCATGGGCTCGCCGGTAAGCGGTTCGCTCGTGGGGACCGCATCGGCATCGAAGAGAATCGCCGCCGCGCCACGTCCGGCGATTTCATCGAACCGCACTGGTGCCGTGATCGCCGGAATCGCGGCGCGGCCGCATTGCTTAACCGCCTCAAGGACGATCCGGCGCCATCGTTCTTCCTTTCCGGCGTAGCGCTCGGCGCGGATCTCGACGCGATCGGAAACGAGCGGCACGATCGTCGCCACGCCGAGCTCCGTGGCCTTCTGCAGCACCAGCTCGAACCGATCGAGGTTGATGATGGCCATGGCCAGGGTGACCGCGACGCGCGCCTCTCGCGATTCGATCTCCTGCTCGACGCGGATCAGCACGCGGTTGGTCTCGAGGACTTCGATGCGTCCGGCCACCGCTCGCCCGTGACCGTCGAAGAGCTCGACTTGCTCGCCTGTACGGACCCGAGCCACGCGCGCGGCGTGGTGGAGCTCCTCCCCTTCGAGTGCCACGACGGAATCCGCGGCGATCGGGCCCGAAACGCAAAAGCGATGATGCAAGCCTCATCCCTCCAATGCCGGCTCGCTCGCGATCGGCAGGGCCGGTTCCGCGAGGCGATCGCGCAGCAGCGGCAGCAACAGCAAGCCCGGAATTCCCAGTGCTACCGTGATCCAGAAGTATCCGGCATAACCGGCGCGCTCGGCGAGAAAGCCGCTGGCGCTGCCGATCAGCGAACGGCTGAGGCCGAACGCGGCGGTCAGAAGCGCGTACTCGGTGGCGGCGCGCTCGCGGTCGCAGATGGCCATCAGCAATGCGAGAAACGCCGCGGTGCCGAGGCCATAGCCCGCGTTCTCGGCGATCGAAGCGGCGTAGATGGCCCATCGTCCCGCGCCCGAAGTTGCGGTTAGGGCGTACCCGAGATTCGAGACCGTCTGCGCGAGGCCGAGCCAGAGGAGGCCCCGCCAGATCCCGAAACGCGCAACGAAAGCGCCGCCGGCGATGGCTCCGATGACGCTGACCGTGGTGCCGACGGTGCTGGTGATCGCGCCGATCTCCGCGGGCGAGTAGCCGCGATCGACCCAGTAGGGCTTGATCATCGGGAGGACCGCGAACTCGCCGAGGCGGTAGAGAAAGACCAGCGCCAGAAGGTGGACCGCCTGCGGGCGGGCCAGCCATCGCACGAGGCCGGTTAGGAGAGGCTCGCGCGTGGCGCGGTCGCCGCGATCGTGCGGCATGGCGAACGCGGTCACGAGCGTGACGCCGGCCAGGGCCGCGGCCGCGCCAAACGCGCTCGGCCATCCGGCACGTCCCGCGATCCACGCAAGCCCGCTTCCTGCAGCGATCAGCGCCACCCGATACGCGGTGACTCGGATCGAGTTGACCGGGCCGACCAGCGGGGCGGGCGTCGTGCGGATGGTGAACGCATCGACCGCCAGATCCTGCGTCGCCGAGGCCAGCGCGAGAAGAGTCACGACCGCCCAGAACAGCGGGCCGATGCCGATCGGAAGGGCTGTCAGCGCGACCAGCAGCATGATCATGATCGCGACCGAGGTGATGATCCATCGGCGATACGTGCCAGCCAGATCGACGAGAGGCGACCACAGCACCTTGAAGATCCAGGCGGAACCGACCGTGCTGAGCAGCGCGATCTCGTGCAGCGGTACACCTTGCATCCTGAGGTAGATCGGCAGGAGGTCGTTGATGAAGCCGTACGGCAATCCTTCCGAGAAATAGAGCACCGCGGCGATCGTGCCGATGAACCAGGGGGTGCGTGTTCGTGCCGTCAACCGCGCATAACCTCGCCGCCATTGTCTGCGACCAAGGGGGAATGACCCAAGTGTCATCCGCGATTTTCGGATAGAATCCCCCTGCTCTGGCGGTAGCGCCCCCGCCAACGAACGTGACGACGAGGTGAATCGCTTGAGGATGTCGGCCATCATCGCCGCCTACAACGAAGAGAAGACCCTGGCTGAGGTCCTTCGCGTGCTGACGGCGAGTCCCCTGATCGACGAGATCATCGTCGTGAGCGACGGCTCGACCGACCGCACCGTCGAGATCGCGCGCTCGTTCGACGTCACGACGCTGGCCCTGCGCGAGAATCGCGGCAAGGGACACGCGATGCGGGCGGGCGTGGAGTACGCATCGAACGACACCCTCTTCTTCGTCGACGGCGACATGCTGAACCTCACCGAGCGGCACATCGAGTCGCTGGTGCTGCCGGTGGTGCGCGGCGAATGCGACATGAACATCGGCGTTCGCAGCCGCGGTCCGATCCGCAATTTCTTCCACCTGAGGATGAAGGTCGGCCCGGTGCTCTCGGGCATCCGCGTGATGCGGCGCGCGGTCTGGGAGACCGTGCCGGTGAGGTATCAGGAGCGCTTCAAGATCGAGGCCGCACTGAATTTCTTCTGCTCCCTCGCGGGCTTCGAGCAACGGCAAACGGTCATTCACAACCTCGGGCACGTGATCAAAGAAAGCAAGCGCGGCCTCTTCGACGGCCTGACCAGCCGCTGGGATATGACCCGAGAGGTCTTCCGCCTCCACCTCGAGCTCTATGTCTTCCAGAGCTGGCTCTCGGAGAATCCGCCGGAACTGCCGCTGGGCGAATACGATCTGTTCGAGTAGGCCTGGGACCTAGCGCATTCTCTGGTTCAGCAGCCAGTGCACGAGGTCGGGGTTGGCGTACGCCAGATCCCAGCAATCGTGGCCCGCATCGGGGTACTCGGTGTAGTGAGCGCGGCTGCCGCGGGCTCGAATCGCAGCGATCATCTTCTGCGACTGCCAGACCGGGACGACATCATCTTTCGCGCCATGAAAGGCCCAGACCGGCATGTTGCCGATTTGTTCGGCGAGCGTGGCATACGGATCCTGGGCTCCGACGATCAGGGCGATGTCGGGAGGCGGATCGGAAGGAAAGGGATCGTTCGGTTGCCGGGCCACTTCGCCCGCGATCGGGACGACGGCGGCGAAGCGCCGGTGGTGCCGGGCTATGTACCACGCCCCTGCGCCGCCCATGGAAATGCCGGTCAAATAGACGCGGCGCGGGTCGGTGCGAAATTCGGCCATCGTCTTGTCGAGCGCTGCGAGGGCCATCGACTCCATCTCGCCGTACCACTCCTGACCGGGCCGGCATTGTGGAATGACGACGATGCACTTGTAACGATCGGGGTACGCCTGAAGGGCCGGAGGGAGGCCGACGCCGAGTTGAGCAGTGTTGTCGTCGCCGCGCTCGCCGCTGCCGTGGAGGTAGAGGATGACCGGCCACTTGCGGACGCGGGTGTATCGGGCCGGCAGGGATACGCGGTACTTGTACGTGCGCTCGCCGAGGGTGACACTGCGCTCGAGAAAACCCGCGGGGCGCTCCGAGCAGACCGTGGCGGCTGTCGCGACCAGAACGAAAGCGATGACACGCGGAAACACGCGCGACATTGTAGCTCTACGGACTGTGGCGGCTCGCCGCACTCCATAACGCTGTATCATTACCCCGAGGCCACCCCATGAAACGAGCGCTCCCTGTGCTATTCGCAAGTCTCGCGACTGTTGCCTGCTCCTCGGGCGCCCCGCGCGCGCAGAAAGTCGAGATCATCCAGCCCGAGCTCGTGTTCAGGCAGTCAGTCGGCCCCTCCGACCTGAACTATCCGCGGGGCTTTCTGGAAGTGAAGTACGACGTTCAGGTCGCGAACCGCTCCGCTGAGCCGATCACCGTGCGGCGGATCGAGATCCAGTCGGACGCGAGCGGGGCCTACGTCATCAGGAAAGACCGTTTTCTCTTCGACCAGAAGATCGACCCTGATCACTTCGCGGTGGTTTCGTTCTGGGTGCGCGGCCTTGCCCGCGGCGACTCGGCACGGGGCACGGCCCCAGTCACCATTCGAGGCGTGGTCTATTTCGACTCGCCAGTCGGCGCGTTCCATCAGTTTTTCATCCGCGAGCTCTCGCAGTTCCCGCGAAAGCCCGGCGAATGAGGCCTGCAAACGGTTGGATACTATCGGCTGAGCCCCTTGCAAAGGTCGCCACTCGTGTCCCACTCCACGCGCTTGCCTCGCCCCGACCCGCGGATCCAGACGCTCCTCCGCCGGACCGAGGACCGTCTGCGCCGCCAGCAAGAGGTTCTCGCTGATCTTGTCAAGCGGTTGCCGATCCACGACGGCGGCTTCGACTCGATCGTCCGGCAGATAACTGAGGCCGCTGCGGACGCGCTCGACGTCGAGCGCGTCAGCGTCTGGCTCTACGGGAGCGACCGCTGCTCCCTCCGCTGCTGCGATTGCTTCGAGCGAGCGGCAAATCGCCATACCAGCGCCATGGAGCTGCCAGCCGCGGCATATCCGGCGTACCTCCGCGCGATCGAGGAAGGCGGTGTGATCGCGGCAAATGACGCCATGAGCGATCCGCGGACGGCGGCCCTAGGGCCGGATCACTTGGAACCCTTCGGGATCGTGTCGACACTCGATGCTCCGGTCCGCGTGTCCGGCGAAGTGGCCGGCGTGATCTGCCACGGTTGCGCCGAGCCACGCCTCTGGAGTGAGCATGAAGTGACGTTTGCCGAATCGATGGCCGCGCTTGTGGCGATTGCGATCGATGCCGGAAAGCGGCGCGCCGCCGAGGAATCGCTGCGAAAGCACGTGGAGATCGAGAACCTCATCGGCCGCAATATCGCCGGCATCTACCGAAACACGATCGAGGGCCGGATCATCGATTGCAACGACGCACTCGCCAGCATGCTCGGATACAGCTCGCGCGAAGAGCTGATGTCGCAGCGCGCCGCCGATCTCTACATCGACCCGGCGGAGCGCGCGCGGGTCGTCGAGCAACTCCGGAAGCAGCGCGTCATGACCGGACTCGAGATCTGCCTCCGTAGGAAAGATGGGCGTCCGGTGTGGCTGATCGAGAACATGCATCTCATCGAGGGCGACGGCGAACCGGAGATCCTCGAAGGGACGCTCATCGACATCAGCGACCGAAAATTCGCTGAGGACGCGCTGAAGGCCAGCGAGGGGCGCTACCGCCTGCTGATCGAGCGGATGCGCGAGGGGCTGTCGCAGGTCAACAACGACGGCGTGGTGGAGTTCGTGAACGATCGCTTCTGCGAGATGGTGGGGTACACGCGGGAAGAGCTGATCGGGCGGCGCGCCGACATGATCGCGGCATTCCCTGAGGATGTGGAGACGATCCAGTCCAAACACGAGCTCCGCCTCTGGGGCGTGTCCGATCAGTACGAGATTCGCGTGCGGCGAAAGGACGGACGGATCATCTGGGTCGAGATCGGCGGCGCGCCGGTGACCGACGCCAGCGGTCACGTGGTCGGCTCCATCGGCGTCCACGACGACATCACCGAGCGCCGCCGCGCCGAGGAGGCGCTGCGCGAGAGTGAGGCCCGCTACCGCCTCATGGCCGAGAACTCGACGGACATGATCTCCCGGAGCACCGCCGAAGGCATCATTCTCTATGCCTCGGACGCCGCGCGTACGCTCATGGGATACGAACCCGCCGAGCTGGCGGGACGCAGCGTCTTCGACCTCATCGTGCCCGGCGATCGTAGCGATGTGCGCCGCGCGGGCGCCGGCCTGAAGTCGCTGGCTCCCATGACGTTCAGTTACCGCGTGCACCGCAAGGATGGAGCGACTGTGTGGTTCGAATCGACGAGCAGGGCGCTGATCGATCCGACTACCGGGCTGATCCAGGAAATCGTTTCGGTCACCCGCGACATCAGCGAGCGGAAGAAGGCGGAGGAGCAGATCGAATACCAGGCCTACCACGACGCGCTGACGGGCCTGCCGAACCGGCTTCTGTTCCGAGACCGCCTCACCGTGGCGCTCGCCCGCGCGCGGCGGCAGAACCAGAACGCCGCAGTGATGTTCCTCGATCTCGACCGATTCAAGGTCGTGAACGACACGCTCGGCCACAGTTTCGGAGACGAGCTGCTCAAGGCGATCGCCGAGCGCCTCAGGCGGTCGCTGCGCGAGGCCGATTCCATCGCCAGAATGGGCGGCGATGAGTTCACCATCCTCCTCACCGATCTCGCCTCGGGCGAAGATGCAGCCATGATCGCGGAGAAGCTGCTCGAAGCCATTGCCCAGCCACTTCTTTTGGAAGGGCAGCAACTCTTTCTAACGACCAGCATCGGAATCGCCGTCTTTCCCACCGACGGCGAAACCGCGGAAACGCTTCTGAGAAGCGCGGACAGCGCCATGTATCGCGCCAAAGATTCCGGTCGTAATGCCTTCCAGCTCTGCACGCCGGCGATGAACAGCCGCGCCGTCGAGCGACTTGGCCTGGAGAACGCGCTGCGCCGCGCCATCGACCGCGGCGAGCTCATCCTCCACTATCAGCCGCAGGTCGAGATCGCCACCGGGCGCATCGTCGGGATGGAGGCGCTGCTTCGTTGGGATCATCCAACCCTGGGGCTCACCCAGCCGGAGACCTTCATCTCCATCGCCGAGGAGACGCGGCTGATCATCCCCATCGGCGAGTGGGTGCTGAACGAGGCCTGCACCCAGACCAAGGCGTGGCAGGCTTCGCGTTTTCCAGGGCTGCGCATCGCCGTGAACCTCTCGCCGCGCCAGTTCCAGCAGGCCGATCTGCGACGAATGATCGCCGGCGCGCTCGCCGGCAGCGGCCTCGCGGCCTCGGACCTCGAGATCGAGGTCACCGAGAGCACGGCCATGCAGAACACGGAGCGGACCGTCACCACGCTGCGCGGCCTTCGCGAGATGGGAACGCGCATCGCCATCGATGACTTCGGCACGGGTCACTCGTCGCTCAACTACCTGCGGAGCTTCCCGATCGATACGGTGAAGATCGATCAGGCCTTCGTGCATGAGATCGAAGCGAGCGTGAGCGATCGGGCCATCATCTCGGCGATCATCGCCATGGCCCGCGGCCTGAAGCTGCGCGTGACGGCCGAGGGCGTCGAGACGGACGAACAACTCCGCTTCCTACGCGATGCGGGCTGCGACGAGGTGCAGGGATTCCTGCTGGGGAGACCCGTGCCGGCTGGGGAGGTGTGAGATCTCTGTCTTCTCACTCACGCCCGGCTGCCACGGTATGATTGTTGTCATGAAACTCAAGATCGTTCTCGAAGCGAGCGACGAAGGCGGGTTCACCGCGTATGTCCCGGTCCTGCCAGGTTGCATCAGCGAAGGCGACACACGCGACGAGGCTTTGCAGAACATCCGCGAAGCAATCGAGCTCTATCTCGAGCCTGTCTGAGTCAGAGCCATGACCGAAGACACCTTCCGCCGAATCGCCCTCGGCTTGCCCGGCACGGCCGAGAGCGCGCACATGGATCATCCCGACTTTCGCGTCGGCGGCAAGATCTTCGCGACGCTTCGATCGCCTGCGAAGGGCTGGGGAATGGTGAAGCTCCAGCCGTTTGAGCAGGAGGTCCTCGTCCGCGCCGAGCCGGACACGTTCGTGCCCGCGAAAGGTGCCTGGGGGCGCCGCGGCTGCACGCACGTCCGCCTCAGCACGGTCTCCAGCGCGAAGTTGCGCGACGCTTTGCTCGCGGCTTGGCGAAACACGGCGCCGAAGAAGCTGGTGAAGGTGTTCGACGAGGGCGCCAAATAGATCAAGCCGCCAAGCGCTTTCGGCTTGCGTGAGCGCGATTGTCAAACGTATCCTAAGCCCTGCCAAATCCGCGCTTAATTGCGATCTCGGCGGCAACGCCAACAACTTGACGGAACATCGCCGGCCTGAAGAGGGACTCGACTTTGAGCTGTCCTCCGACCCTCCCGTGCTAACCTTCGATCCGCTCATGGCTCGGCGATCCTCGATTCGTTGGCGCGGGTTGATCGCGGCGATTTGTCTCGCCGCCATCCTCGCATTTCGAGTGGATCCCACTCTCCTCGCGCTGCCGTTCATCGATCGCACCGAGCTCCACACGTACTTTTCCCGCGTCGCCGACGGCGTCTGGTATCCCGAATATCCGCGCTTTCTTCAGGATGTCTACGCGCACACGCAGCGCGGCGATTCGATCGCCATCGTCGTGCCGCCGATGCAGTGGGACAAGGGCTATTCCTACGCCTACTATCGCGCCAGCTACCTTCTTCCGGGGCGAATCGTTCTTCCGCTGGTCCTGCCGAACGACA
>DASQGS010000329.1:0-11402 GCA_035632455.1 Thermoanaerobaculia bacterium
TAGCGCGGCGATGGATCTCCTTGCAGGAAGCGTGACTCTGCCGAGGAGATCCTTCGCCGCCTGCGCGGCTTCTAATGACGCATCCCCTCTGAACGCCGTCGGTGGCCTCACCAGGACTCCTTTGAAAGATAACCCCTGCCCGAGACGTTCTCACCCAGACGCACTATGCCCAACCGCACCGTCACGATCCGCGGCGCACGCACTCACAACCTCAAGAATGTGTCGGTCGAGATCCCGCAGCGCCAGCTCACGGTGCTGACGGGACCGTCCGGTTCGGGCAAGTCGTCGCTGGCATTCGACACGCTCTATGCCGAGGGGCAGCGGCGATTCGTGGAATCGATGTCCACCTACGTCCGGCAGTTCCTGGAGCGGATCGACCGGCCGGACGTCGACGAGATCGAAGGCATCCTGCCGGCCATTGCCATCGAGCAGAAGAACTCGGTCAAGAACGCCCGGTCCACGGTCGCCACGGCCACAGAGCTCGCCGATCACATCCGCCTTTTCATGACCTACTGCGGCGAGACCATCTGCCCAGACTGCCACATCGTCGTGCGCAAGGAGACGCCGCAATCGATCGCGACCTCGATCGTCGAGATGCTTCGCGGCCGGCGAATCGTCGTCCTCGCTCCCATTTTCTTCGAGGCCGAGAACCGCATCGTCGTGCTCGAGCAGCTCATGAAGGCAGGATTCTTCCGCGCCTGGATCGGCGGCGAGGTCTGCGATCTCAAGGCCACCGACACCACAGGCGTCACCTCGCTCGAGCTCGTGATCAACCGCTTGCGCGTCGACACAGATCGTCCCGAGCAAGTCACCGAGGCCATCGAGCAATCGTTCGAGCTCTCGAAGGGGACCGTGAATATTCTCGAGGAAGCAAAGGGCGGTTGGGTGAGCCATCGCTTCACCTCGCGTTTCGCCTGCAACAAATGCGGGACGGAGTTCCTCGAGCCCACGCCGCACCTCTTCTCTTTCAATTCCCCGCTCGGCGCCTGCACCACCTGTCAGGGCTACGGCCGGATCATCGGCATCGACATGGAGAAAGTCATCCCGAACCGCCAACTCCGGCTCGACGAGCTTCCGATCGCGCCGTGGAACTCGCCCGGCTATGAGGACTGCTACGAGGACCTCGAGAAGGCTGCCGCGAAGTACAAGCTGCGCCTCGACGTTCCGATCGCCGGCCTCTCGCCGGAAGAGTGGGACCTTCTCTACAACGGCCGGGGGAAGTGGTATGGCATCAAAGGCTTCTTCGAGTGGCTGGAGACGAAGAAGTACAAGATCCACGTCCGCGTGAAGCTGGCAAAGTTCCGCAGCTACGAGCCATGCCCGCAATGCCATGGCTCGCGCCTCAAGACCGCAGCCTCGAACGTCAGGTTCCGCGAGCTCGGAATCGCCGAACTCTTCTCCATGAACGTCAAGACAGCCCGCCGGTTCTGGGAGTACCTGGCGTTGTCGAAGCAGGAGGAAGCGACGGCCGGACATCTGCGCCGCGAGATCGTGAACCGGCTTGTGTACCTGGACGAAGTGGGCCTTTCGTACCTGACGCTCGACCGGCAGACGCGGACGCTCTCCGGCGGCGAGTCGCAGCGTATCAATCTCGCAGCGGCGCTCGGCAGCTCGCTGACCGAGACGATGTACGTGATCGATGAGCCGACCGTCGGTCTCCACGCCCGCGACAGCGAGCGCCTTCTCGCCGTTCTTCACCGTCTCCGGAACGCCGGCAACACCGTCATCGTCGTCGAGCACGACCCGACCATCATCGAAGGCGCCGACTGGTCCATCGAGATCGGCCCTGGCGCCGGCGACTTCGGCGGAACGATTCTCTACTGTGGCAAGCCGCGCCCGCTTGGCATCACTCCAGCCGAGGCCGGACCGGATCCGGATGATGATGACGACGGCCCGCAAAAGCACGCCAGCGGCACGATCACGATCCTCGGCGCCCGCGAGAACAATCTCAAGGATGTCGATGCCGCGATCCCGCTAGGCAAGCTCGTCGCCGTCACCGGCGTCTCCGGCTCCGGAAAGTCGACGCTCATTCGCAACTGCCTTTTCAACCGCTATCAGCGCGAGTTTCGTGGCGTGGCCAATCTCGACGTTGGAAAGGCAAAGGCTATCGAAGGCACCGAGCAGATCTACGACATGCAGTTCATCGACCAGGCGCCCATCGGCCGTTCCACGCGATCGAACCCCGCTACGTACACGAAGGCGTGGGACGAGATCCGCAAGCTCCTCTCCGAGACCACCTCGGCGAAGCTCAACGGCGTGACCGCGGGAATGTTCTCGTTCAACACCACCGGCGGCCGCTGCGAAGCGTGCGAGGGTGCCGGCACCGTCACCATCGACATGCAATTCCTCGCGGACGTCGACGTGGTTTGCGAGAAGTGCAACGGCAAACGCTTCGGCGAGCAGGTCATGAAGGTGACCTACAAGGGGAAGAACGTCGATGCCATCCTCGGCATGACCGTCGACGAGGCCATGAAGTTCTTCATCGACAAGCGAGCCATTCTCAAGAAGCTCGTGGCACTGCGCTCGGTCGGTCTCGGTTATCTGCGCCTAGGACAGTCGACCGACTCGCTCTCGGGCGGCGAAGCGCAACGTCTCAAGCTCGCATCGTACCTTGCGGAGCATTCGCGAAACGAAGCCGGCCGCCTCTTCCTTTTCGACGAGCCGACGACTGGCCTTCACTGGACGGACGTGCGCCAGCTCATCAAAACGCTGCGCAATCTCATCGAGCGAGGCAACTCCGTGCTCGTCATCGAGCACAATGTCCAGCTCATCCAGGCCGCCGACCATGTGATCGACCTCGGCCCGGAAGGCGGCGACGGAGGGGGCGAGATCGTCGCCACCGGAAGTCCCGCCGAGATCGCGGCGAACCCGCGAAGCGTCACCGGCAAGTACCTGATCCCAGCAACCGTTTCGACCTAACCGTTCTCCTTCCGAATGCTAGTATGGCGCGCCTGATAGCACCCGTTTGGTCCAGCCTGACTTGTTGTCGCCCAAAGGCGAAGGAGAGAACTGCATGAGCCTCCCCGAAACGCAGATGGAGATTTCCGAGCCCATCGGACCATCGCCCCAACCGGTTGCGGTCCCCTTCGAGCCTTACATTTCCGCCGGCACGAAGATGCGCGAGCTTACGTTCTGGCCGATCATCTTTGGAACGGTCCTCGGGATGATCTTCGGGGCCTCATCACTCTACCTGGTCTTGAAGGTGGGGTTGACGGTCAGCGCCTCGATCCCGGTAGCTGTCATCTCGATCACACTGTTTCGCATTCTCTCGAAATTGGGCGCGCGAAACGCCACGATCCTCGAGAACAACATCGTCCAGACTGCCGGATCGGCCGGCGAGTCGATCGCATTCGGCGTCGGCGTCACCATGCCTGCGATTCTAATCCTGGGATTCGACCTCGAGTTCACACGAGTGATGCTCGTCGCCGTCCTCGGCGGCCTGCTAGGCATCCTGATGATGATCCCGTTGCGCAGCGCGCTGATCGTCGCCCAGCACGGCATCCTCAAGTACCCCGAGGGAACCGCGTGCGCCGTGGTCCTGAAGGCAGGCGCCTCGCCGGAGTCCCGAGCTGCCGCCTCGGATCAGGCCAAACGCGAGCAGGAAGAGCTCGGCGGTGCCCAGACCAGCGCCAAGACGATCTTCACAGGCTTCGGAATCGGGCTGCTCTACCAGACCCTGATGGCGGGCCTCCGCCTATGGAAGGACACCCCTCAGAAGATCTTCGGTGCGCCGTTCAAGGCTGCCTCGGTGGCAGTCGAGGTGTCCCCGGCATTGCTCGGCGTCGGCTACATCATCGGACTGCGCATCTCCGCGATCATGTGCGGCGGCGGCGTGCTCGCGTACCTCGTGCTCATCCCGATGATCAAGTTCTTCGGCGACTCCATCCCCGGGGTTCTCGCGCCCGGAACTATTCCGATCAGCCAGATGGGTCCCGCGGACATCCGAGGAGCGTACGTCCTCTACATCGGCGCGGGCGCCGTGGCCGCCGGAGGCATCATCAGCGTCTTCCGTTCGCTGCCGATGATCTGGCACGGGATGAAGGGTGGAATCAAAGACTTCCGGGGCTCCAGAGGGGATGAGGGCGGTGCCAGTGTTCTCCGGACCGACCGCGACATCCCGATCAAGATCGTGCTCATCGGCATCGTTCTCCTGGTCGTGCTGATCGCCTTCGCCAATCCGCTGTACGCCGGCGGAGTCGGGCCGATCCCCCGGCTGGCCGCTGCAATCCTCATAGTCGTATTCGGATTCCTCTTCGTTACCGTCTCGTCCCGCCTCACCGGCGAGATCGGATCGTCATCGAACCCGATCTCCGGCATGACCGTGGCGACCCTGCTGCTGACCTGCCTCATCTTCCTGCTCCTCGGATGGACCGGTAAGAACTACTACGTTACTGCGTTGTCCCTCGGCGCAGTCGTCTGCATCGCCTCGTCCAATGGCGGGACGACCTCGCAGGCCCTCAAGACAGGACACCTGCTCGGTGCCACCCCGAGCGCGCAGCAGATCGCGATCCTGATCGGCTCCCTTGCTTCCGCTCTGATCCTCGGACCCATCCTGCTCAAGCTCAATTCGTCGGGCACGGTCTACGCTCCGCTCAAACCCTCGGCTTTTCGCGCGCCAGCCGGCGAGATCTCGAAAACGACCGAGAAGATCACTGGACCGCAGGCCTCGAGTGACCCAAAGGCTTATCACGTCTGGCAAAAGGTGAACGAGACCGGTGGTCCTGCCGGAAAGTACTTCGTGCTTGAGGACGGCATGCCGGTGTATCGCATCGACCCCGGCATCAACGGCATCGTGCACGAGCGCCCGGACGGCAGCGGAGTGACCAAGTTCGATGCTCCCAAAGCCACCTTGATGTCGTACATCATCAAGGGAATCCTCAACCGGGAGCTCCCGTGGGGTCTGGTTCTCTTGGGTGTGATGATCTCCATCGTTCTCGAGCTGTCCGGAATCCCGTCGCTCGCGTTCGCGGTCGGCGTTTACCTGCCCCTGTCCTCCTCATCGCCGATTCTCATTGGAGGGATCATCCGCTGGGCAGTGGACCAGTACCTCTACAAGAAGCACAAGCATCGCAACCTGACGGAAGAACAGCTCATCGCTGAGACCGATAAGAGTCCGGGCGTTCTGATGGCCTCGGGATACATCGCCGGAGGCGCCATCGCAGGCATCATCATCGCCTTCGTGGCCGGGTTCTTCGAGAAAACTTACAAGAGCATTGAGACGTTCGCCAAGACCAATCCAATCTATGCCGGTCCGTATTCTGACCTTTATGCCTGCATTCCGTTCGCCGTTCTGATCATGCTGCTGTACATGGTCGGGCGAGAGATGCTGCTGGCATCGAAGCCGGCGACCACGGTGTCGTGAACCCTCGAACAACCGAAATATCGAGAGCCCGCCTCGGCGGGCTTTTTCTTTATCTCCGTTCGAGCAAATCCCTGCTCCAGGCGGTATGCTAGGCACAACTCCGAAACATGGAAACCGGCTGTTATGCATTCGTCTCGCTGATCCTGCTGGCCGCAGTGTTTGCGCTCGCGCTAACGGCGAAGCAACGCGCCGACCGCGCCGCCGCGGAGATCGCATCGTTGCGCGGTGCGATCGACGCGCTCGGCCGCCGCGTCAGCGAGCTTCGGAAACACCAGGCGCCGGCCGGAGAGCCGGCGAGTACGGCGACAGGCGCGACCGAAGCACCGGTTGAGCCGGTTGCGGTCGCGGCCGCGCCATCACCTGTGCCACCGGAACCCGTCGCGCCGCCGCCAACTCCTGCGCCACCATCACCCGCCAAGCCCGAACCCGTCGTCGATGTTCCGTGGCCCGTGTTTCCCGGCCTGATTCCGCAGGCCCCTCCCGCCGGTCAGCAGCATCGCGTCGAACTGGCAGCCGCGAAGGAAGCCGCACCCGAGCCGCCGCCTCATGCGCCGCGCCCGCCCGAGCCGCCCAAACCTCCGACTCCACCTCGCGTTCCGCCGGTGACCCCGCCGCCTCCGAAGAAGCCGTTCGATTGGGAAGGCCTCGTAGGTGTCAAGCTCTTCTCCTGGATTGGTGGCGTCATGTTTGTGGGCGCCGCCGTGCTCTTCCTGCGCTACTCCGTCGCGCAGGGCTGGATCGGTCCGAAGATCAAAGCAACGATCGGTATCCTCACCGGCATAGGCCTGCTCGTCGCCTGCGAATTCCTCTTCCGCCGCAACTACCGGACCACCGGCAACGCGCTGAACGGTGCGGGCATCGCCATCCTCTACTCGACGCTCTTCGCCTCGCACGCGCTCTGGAACCTTCTCGGCACGATTCCGACGTTCGCGCTGATGCTGCTGGTCACCGCGATCGCTGTCGCCTTATCGATTTACTACGACTCGATCTTCATCGCTCTGCTCGGACTGCTCGGCGGATTCTCGACGCCGGCGCTTCTCTCCACGGGCGAGAACAATCCCATCGGACTCTTCGGCTATCTTCTGCTGCTCAACGCCGGTCTGGCCTGGGTTGCGTACAAGAAGCGCTGGCCGGTTCTCACGGCGCTCTCGCTCGCGCTCACCGTCGTCTACCAATGGGTGTGGATCGGTAAGTTTCTCGACGCAGCCCAGCTTCCGATCGCAGTCGGGATCTTCGTCGTCTTCGCCTTGATGGCCACGACCTCGCTCTGGATCGGCCGCGGACGGCGCGACGCCGCGCAGCTCTTCTTCGAGCGCACTGCGGCCGCCGGTGCCGCCCTTCCGCTTCTCTTCGCCCTGTTCACGGCCGCGATTCCGGCCTATGGCGCCCGATTTCATTTGCTCTTCGGGTTCCTGCTGGCGCTCACCGCCGGGCTTGCGATCGTCGCTGCGGCGCGCGGGCCGCAATGGCTGCATCTGCTCGGCGGTGTCTGCACGTTTCTCGTTTTCGCCGTCTGGCTGACCAACTCCTACGTGCCCGCGGCGTGGCCGGCGATCCTCGCTTGGCTCGCGGTGTTCGTCCTCTTCTACCTCGGCGCGCCGGTAATCGCGAACCGCCTCAATGTCCCGTTCGTCGCTCTCGGTACGCAGGCTCGTTTTATCGCTCCGCTGCTCCTCTTCGTCTTCCCGGCGCTGGTGGCGATCGAGAAACGCGCCGCGGCTCCCGCGCTGCTTTTCAGCGTCCTCTTCCTGTTGCTCGCTTGCACGGCCGCCTACGCCATCATCTCCCGCGAAGGAGTGGTGTACTTCATCGCCGCCTTCTTCGCGATGGCCACCGAGGCCGTCTGGTCCGCGAAGTACCTCAGCCCGGAGCGATTGAAATCAGCGCTCGTTCTCTATCTGCTCTTCGCCCTCTTCTTCCTCGGCGTGCCGATCCTGGCAAGGCGGCTGCGCAAACCGCTGCAACCCGAGGGCGGCATCGCCGTTGTGCTGCTCCTGAGCCTTGGCCTTCTGTTCTTCCTCGCGCTCGGCTCCACCGCGAATACCTCGCTCTGGGGATTGGCGCTTCTCCTGGCGATTCTGAACATCGGCACCATCGCCGAGGCCTCCGCGGGCGGCCACCCGATCCTCACGAAGATCGGCATGATCCTCTCGTGGATCGTCATCGCCGTCTGGTGGGCGAGCGCGGACATCCTGCACCAGTCGGTCAACGCCATGATGGTCGTCGGCGGCTTCGGCCTGATCGTCGTGGCTGGCAGCGTCTGGGGCCAGCGACGGACCAGCGCCAGCGATCTCGGCGACTTCGGAACCGGCATCTACCTCGGCCTCGTCGGACACCTCTTCCTGCTGTTCGTCGCCACGCAGCCGACGCTCGTCGCCACGCCGTGGCCGATGCTCGCGGTGCTGGCCGTGCTCGACCTTGCCATCGGCGTCGCCGCGCTCTACCTCCGCCGCGGCCGGCTGTTCATCGCCGCAATCCTCGCGTCGCAGGTCGTGCTCATCGCCTGGACCGGGACCAACGTTCACGCCCAGCCGGCATCAGGAATCGCCGGAGCGTACGAGGTCGCGATCTCGCTCTTCGCATTCATCTGGCTCGCGCTCGGCATGCGCAAGTTCCGCGGCAATGACCGGATGCTCGACCAGGAGCTCTCGCTGGCCGTGGCCACGTCGCTGTTCGGCGGCGAGATCGTGGCCATGACGATCAACGGCTTCGCCAGCCAGCCGGTCTTCACTTTGCTCCTGGCATTGACGGTCTTCTTCGTCATCGCGACGCTGGTCCTGGCGTGGATCACCGAATGGCACATCATGGCGATTCTTGCCGTGCCATTGGCGTTCCTCGCGACCCTTTTTCTGCGCCATCCCGGCCTGAGCGATCCCACGCCCACTGAGCTCGCGACATTCGCGTCCGCCGTCTACGCATGGTTCATCCTCTATCCACTTCTCCTCGGACGGCGCGTGAAGCAGTCGCTCCTGCCGCATCTTGCCGCAGTGCTTGCGAGCGTGCCGTTCTTCCTCGCGATTCACGAGGTCATCAAGCGGACGCACCGCGAGAACATCGTCGGCGCTCTGCCGCTCTTCCAAGCCGCGTTGCTGATGGTGCTGCTGATCGGCTTGCTTCGCATTCAAGCGCCCGGCCAACGGTTGCTCTCGCGGTTGGCGCTGGTCGCCGGAGCGGCGCTGGCGTTCGTCACCTTGGCCATCCCACTGCAACTCGACAAACAATGGATCACGATCGCCTGGGCTCTCGAAGCCGCGGCGCTGGTCTGGCTCTTCCGACGCATCCCGCACCGCGGACTGTTGCTCTGGTCCGCCGGCCTCTTCGCCGCCGTCTTCGCCAGACTCATGCTCAACGAGGCTCTGCTCTCGTATCACCCGCCGAGCCACGTGGCCATCCTCAACTGGTATCTCTACACGTACCTCGTCGCGGCCGCGGCATTCTTCGCGGCGGCCATGCTTCTCCCGGCCTCGGAGCGCGAGCAATATCCGCTCGCAAATCCCGCACTCGCCAGCGGCGGGACGATTCTCCTGTTCGCGCTCGTCAACATCGAGATCGCCGACTATTACTCGAAGGGCCAGACGCTCACGTTCAACTTCTTCTCGTCGAGCCTGGCCCAGGATCTGACCTACACGATCTTCTGGGCGCTGTTCGCGCTGGGCTTACTCATCGCCGGCATCATTCTTCACTCGCGCTCCGCACGCGTCGCCGCGCTCTGCCTCCTTCTGGTCACGATCTTCAAGTGCTTCCTGCACGACCTCGGCCGGCTCAAAGGGCTGTACCAGATCGGCTCGCTCCTCGGCCTCGCCATTTCGCTCATCCTGGTCGGCCTCTTGCTGCAGAGATTCGTTCTGGTGAAGAGGCCGAAGGAAGAAGTCTCGTGATCGGATCGCGTGTGCGCCCGCTCGCGCTCGCGTTGGCCACAATCCTTGCCGCCGGCGCCGGCCTTGCGACGAACTTTCGCTTCGAGCGCACCGTTACACCCGCTGCCACCGGAGCCAATCGCCTCGATCCCGACGCCGCCCTGCTAGGCGGTGCGGCAGCGCTGCGATACGACGTCACCCACGCGCCCGCTGCGCTTGCCGGCGATGACGACCGCCGTTTCGCGCTCGCCGGAGGTCTTGACGATCTCCGTATTTTCGACGCCGGCGGAAGGGAAGTGCCGTACCTCCTGATCGCCCCTCCGACCGAGGAGCCGCACTGGGTTCGAGCGTCGATCCTTCCGATCGCGCCGACGAAGGTGACCAGCGGATTCGAGGCCGACCTCGGGGGCGTGTGGGCAGTCGATCGCATTCGTATCGAAGGCATCGCGCCGCCGTTCCTGAAGCGCCTCAAGCTCGAAGGCGGTGGCGATCGCACGCACTGGACCCTGCTGGCCGCCGAGGGAACGTTGTTCGATGTTCCGGACCAGCAGCTTCGCAATCTCGAAGTTGCCTTCGATCGTGGAGAGTATCGCTACCTCCGCGTCACCTGGGACGATCGCGCCAGCGCCCACATCGCCGGAGTGCAACGCGTGCTCGCACGCCTCTCCGGCACCGCGGCCGCTCCTGTCTCGACCCGGCTCTCCGTCGCGCTGCAGCCGCGGCCGAGCGAGCCTGGGCTGAGCCGCTATCGCATCCGATTGCCGGGAGCGCATCTTCCCGTGATCGCAATCGAAGTCGATGTCGCAAATGGAAACGTCTTTCGCGATGCCCGGATCCACGAAGCACGGCTCTTGAACGGCGAAGTCGTTCCCGCACTGCTGGGATCGGCTCAACTGCGCAGAGCCGAGCGCGAGGGCGGCGTAGCGTCGCAGCTTGCGATCCCGACGACATTCCCCGAGGGCCCCGACCTCGAGCTGACGATCGATGATGGCAATAACGCGCCGCTCGCTATCCGCGGCGTGCGAGCGATCCTCGCGCCGCTGCCATGGATCTATTTCGAGAGCGCTGACGGCGGCGCGCTCACCGCGCGATACGGCGCGGCAAAGCTGACGGCGGCGCAATATGACCTCGAGGCCTCGCGCGGCCCGGCCACGACCGCGAAAACGGAGATCGCGCGCTGGCAAACGCCTGCCAAGATCACGCCGGGCGCCCCCGAGTTCTCTGATGCCACGTCACTCCTCGGCGCGGCGGTCGATGCCAAGAAGTTCCGCAGCTCGCGCCCCCTCGGCGACGCGCCCCGCGGTCTCACCTCGCTCCTCCTCGACCCCGATGTCCTCATCAACAGCCCCTCGCTCGCCGACGTCCGCCTCGTCGATTCCTCGGGCAAACAGGTCCCGTACCTCATCGAGCACCGCGACGAACCAATCCGCATCGATCTCACGATTCCGGCGCGCAAGCAGGACCCGCAAGACGCCGCGACCTCGATCTACGCCCTCACCTTTCCTTACGGATCGCTCCCCGCCGGCGCCAAGCTCGTCCTCACCACAAGCGCCCACGTCTTCGACCGCAACGTCACCCTCCGCACCGCCGCCGACACGAGAACCGGTCGCCAGCCCTCGGTCATCGGCACCGCAACCTGGCGCAGCACCGAGACCGACCTCCCCGCGCCCGCACTGATTTTCGAGCCCGTCCAAGGCCACGGCGTAGAGATCGCCATCAACGAAGGCGACAACGCCCCACTCCCCCTCACTACCGCCCGCGTGCTTCTGCCGTCTTATGCGCTGCGTTTCTATCATCCCGGCACGGCGCTTACGCTCGTTTACGGCAATACTGAAGCAAGCGCGCCACGATACGACCTGGCCCTCCTCGCTCCACGACTCTTCGGGGAATCCGCGCGCGAGATCTCGCTGGCGGCTGCCACGCCTGCCGAGAAATCAGACGGTGGTTCTGCAATGGAAACCAGGCTGTTCTGGGGAGGGCTTGTGGCCGCGGTCTTGGTGCTGCTGGCGTTGCTGGCGAGGGTGTTGAAAAGGTAGGGCGGGACTTACTTTCATGGTTAGTATGGTAAACGGTGTCTCATGGGGAAATACACTACGCGTCCCGATGACCACTTCACGGTCGAGCGTGAAGGCCAGCCCTTTGAGGCACTAAGACAAGAAGCGTTCGATCGCTTTGATCCGTCA
>DASQGS010000330.1:0-5900 GCA_035632455.1 Thermoanaerobaculia bacterium
TCTCGCATCATGAGCGAGATCTTCATCACTGGCGGGACGGGCTACCTCGGCCAGCGCCTCATTCCCGAGCTCCTGGCGCGAGGGCACCGCGTCCGCGCCCTCGTTCGCCGTGGCTCGGAGCGCAAGCTGCCGCTGGGCGCGGAGCCGGTGCTGGGCGATGCTCTCAATGGCGCGACGTTCGCCGATCGCATCGCGCCTGCTGATACGTTCGTGCAACTCGTCGGCGTTCCGCATCCGTCGCCCGCCAAGGCCGCGGAGTTCCGGGCCGTCGATCTTGTCTCGGCGCAGCAATCGATCGCCGCGGCGTGCGATGCGGGTGTCCGCCACTTCGTCTACCTCAGCGTCGCTCAACCGGCGCCGATCATGCAGGACTACGTCGCCGTCCGCGCCGAGGGCGAGCGCCTGCTGCGCGAATCCCGAATGCACACGACGTTCGTGCGTCCCTGGTACATCCTCGGACCGGGCCATCGCTGGCCCTACGCGATCCTGCCGTTCTACTGGCTCGCAATGGCTCTGCCGAACAGCCGGGACACAGCACGACGGCTCTATCCCGTGAAACTCGCCGCCGTCGTCCGCGCGATCGCCGGGGCCATCGATGATCCGCCGGCGGGGGTTCGCGTGATTGAGGCCGAGGAGATGAGGGGGAAGAGCTAATGTTGAATGTTGAATGTTGAATGTTGAATTGAACACGCGTCCGGTCGACTCAGCTCTCAATTCAACATTCAACATTTAGCATTCAACATTCAACATTGGGTTTCACTGTGCTGCCCGCCGCCGCCCCGCCGCAGTCAGCTCCGCGCGCCACGCTCCGCGGCCGTGCGTGAAGGCATACACGGCCGGGCCGCGGGCGCCTTGGCCTATCACGACGACCTCGGTGATGACGTTCGTGAAGCCGCTGTTCTCGACCGACCAATGCGCGCCGCCGTCGAGCGTGACGAAGATCCCAAGATCTGTGCCGAGGTAGAGGCGCGCTGGGCGCGTGGGGTCGACCGCGACGCTGTGCGCCGGGATGTCGGGAAGCGCGCCGGTTCCGCTGCCGTCCAGCGGCGTCCAGCTCGCGCCGCCGCTGTCGCTGCGCCACACATGCGTCCCGCCGAAGCCGGCATAGGTCGCGTAGGCCACGTCGGCGTTGGTGGGATCGAACGTCAGCGATGAGACGTAGCCATCGCGTGGCCGCACCATGCTCCAGGCCGTCGTGCCAGTCGCCGTGGTGGCCTGATCATTTCGCAGAATGTCGCCGGCATTCGTTCCGGCGATCACACGGCCCGGCCGACCGAGTGCGACCGCGATCGCGCTGACGCTGGCATTGATCAGGCTCTGGCTTGCGCTGGTCCAAATCGCCGCGGCGTTGTCGCTGCGCCAGAGCCGCAGGCCGCCGGTCCAGAGGCGATCGTGCTGGTTCGGGTCGATGAGGAACGGCGTGACGAACAGGAAGCCGCCGTCGTTGAGCGTGCGCGTCGCCGATTTGAATTCCGCTCCGCCGTTGGTCGACTTGGCGATTGCCCCGAACTGCGCCTCCGCGTACAGCACTTGCGGATTCGTCGGATCGATGGCCACGTAGCCGCCGTCTCCGCCCCAGGCCATCTGCCAGCTCTCGGGCCCGGCGGCGATCGAGCCGATGAGCGTGCTGTTGTCCTGCGCCCCGCCGAGGAAGCTTGTCCCGTCGGGCGACACCGCCCCGTGATAGAACTGCGTCGCCCGGTAGCCGTGGTCGAGCGAGACCCAGTGAACGAATGTGTTCGTCGGCGCGCACGCTCCCGCGGACCCTTTGGCGACGGCGGAGTTCGCGTTGTCCGTGCGGAAGATGCCGCCGTCGTTGGTCGCGAACAACGTCTGGTTCGCGTTGCCGTCGTAGCCAGGATGGAACACGATGGCGTGCTGGTCGGCGTGAACGAATCCAGCCGCGCCGGGCGATGCCCACCAATACGACGCCACGCCCCACGTCCGGCCGCCGTCGTCGGAGCGGAAGAGATCGACGCCGGCGGCCCAGACTCGGTCGGGATTCGTGGGATCGACCGCCACGACGTTGCAGTGCCAGCCCATGGTCACGTACGAATCCTGACCGTTGGCGCTGCACTCCGCCTCCAGCGCGGAGATCGGATTCGTGAGGAGGAGCGTGGCCAGCCTGTCGGAGTCCGTGTTGCGAACGCGCGCGCTCCACGAGCCGGGGTCGCCGCTGGCATCGGAGCGGAACAGCGCGAGGAGTCCCTGATTGAAGTTGCTGCCCGGCCCCGGACTGTTGCTCGCCGCGAGTGCGTAGATCACATTCGGATTCGACGGCGCGATCGCCAGCGAAGTCCGGCTCATCCCGGGCTCGGACAGAACTGAAACCCACGATTCGCTCCCTTCAGCATGCGTGTTTCGATACACGGTGGCCTGTTCGAACACGCCGCACGATGCGAAGAGATAGTCGCCGCCGGTGTCGGCGCGAAACGCGAGATCGAGACATCCGCCCTTGACCGTCACCGGTAGCGCGTTCGTCCACGTTGCCCCGCGGTCCAGCGAGCGCCACACGCCGCTGCGCGTGGCAGCATAGATCCGCTGCGAATCGTGCGGGCTGACGGCGAGTTTGTTGACCCAATAGAAATCAGGGCCGTCCGTGCCCGGAAGCTGCATCCACGATGTGCCGCCGTCCCGCGTGGCGAAGATGCCGTTGCCGCGGATCGGCAAAGCCGTGCCGCGGACGTCCTCGCGGAAGTAGCCCTCGCCGGTTCCGGCGTAGATCACGAGCGAGTTGGACGGATCGAAGGCCATGGAGTTGACCGCAAGGTTCGCGAGCTCGTCGCCGATCGGGCTCCAGTGGGCGCCGGCATCGATCGTCTTCCAGACGCCACCCGAGGTCGCTCCGGCGTACATGACCTCTGGATTGTTCGGATCGATCAGAAGAGCCCGAGTGCGCCCTCCGATGTTGCCCGGCCCGAGCGACGTCCACGGTCCCACGCTGCCGGTGTCCACGTCATTCGTGACGACGCGCGCCGAGTGCGCCGGAAGCGTGCGATCCCCCTCGGTGGCGTAGCGCGGCATGATCTCCATCTGCGCTCGTGCTCTGGAGTAGAGGACATTCGACGGCGTCCCGTCGCTCGTCCTTTTCATCGCAAAGTACGCGTCGGCGGCGTCCGGCTGGTCCATGCGCTCAGGGCGGCCATCGGAAGTTTGTCCGGTGCGGCAACCTGCGAGGAGCGAGATCAAGGAGAGGATGAAAAGGATTCGGCGAATCATGTGGGTTCAATAACAACGGCGAAATGGGAAGCATTCGCTTCTCATGAACAACCGCTCGATGTGTCATCCTGAGGCGGCGGCACCCCGGAGGGGTAGAGCGCGCCCGAAGGATCTCCTTGCGACAGGCGCGATCGTCGAACGAGATCCTTCGCCGTCTGCGCGGCTCAGGATGACGGATGCGTTAGACTGAGTCTCCACACGACGCACACTTGGAGGTGCTCCGATGGACAAGCTTTCACTTCGCGGTATCGATAAAGAACTGGAGCGCCGTCTCAGGGAGCTCGCTCGGTGCGAGCGAGTGTCGTTGAACAAAGCTGCCTTGATGCTCATGCGTCGTGGCGCGGGGCTTGTCGAATCCGGTGGGTCGTGCGCCTTAGTCGGTAACGCCCTGGATCGGTTCATCGGGTCTTGGTCTGCGCACGATGAGAGAGGCTTCCTCCAGAGCATTGCCTCTTGCGAGTTCATAACCCCGTTATCCTGAGCAATGGAACGGCGCGATGCACCGACGAAGAGGGATGACACATCCCTGCGGAGAACTCTCTGCGCCCTCAGCGTCTCTGCGTTGAGAGTTTCTCCGTCGCCAGACCCCAAGAAGAAGCACTCACCGCAGAGACGCAGAGATCTCAGAGGAATTCTCGCGAGGTCACCGGCCGCGTCCAAACCAGATGCGCATCAGAAGGCGGCGGCACCCCGGAAGACATCTCTGTGCCCTCAGTGCCTCTGTGGTGAAATGTCTTTCGCGATGCAGCCGTCTGCACGGCTCCTCACGATGACGCCAAATCGATCACGCTCCCCACCGGCACATCCATCGGCGCCTGACCTCTTCGGAAGATTCGCGCCGGTCTCAGGCCGAGGAGCGTGGTCGTTCCGTTCTCCACCCTGAGAAGCGAGCCCTCGCGGAGGCCGACTACCGGCGTCGCATTCTCCTCGAGATACTGGAGCAGGCGATCCTCACGCGTCTCGCCCTGGTGCGTCGAGTAAGGATCGGCGTCGAGGTAGTGCGGATTGATCTGGAACGGCACGAGCCCGAGCGCATCGAATGACGGGCACTCCACGATCGGCATGTCGTTCGTCGTCCGGATCGTTGGCCCGGCGACGTTCGATCCGGCGCTCGATCCGATGTACGAGAGCACGCCTCGGTTGACTCGATCGCGGATCGGCGCGATGAGCTCGAGATCGCGAAGGCGCTTGAGTAAGCGGAACGTGTTGCCGCCGCCGACGAACAGGGCATCTGCGTCGTCGAGTGCCCCGACGCGATACTGGGCCCGATGAATCGACGTCATTTCGAGGCCCATTTTTGTCAGCCGGGCGAGCATCGCCAGGCCATACCCGTCGAGATCCGCCATCGCGTACGGCACGAAGAGAATCCGCTTGCGCGTGCCGAGAAACGAGAGGATCTCCGGCTCCGGCTGATCGAGAAAGCCGTAGCCGTGGACGTTCGAGCTGCTGATCAGAAGAAGACGCGAGGCAAGAGCGGGAACTTGCATGGCGCGCGGAGTCTAACCCGGCCCAATCGTTATGTGAAAGTGTTGACTCTCTTTCACTTCATCGCGCCTTTCTTCGCGCCCTTCGCGGCTTCGCGCGAGATCCTTGTCGCGCGAGATCCTTGTTCACGCGAAGACGCGAAGACGCGAATGACTCAGTGCGTGAGATCTCTGCGGAACGAACGAAGCGCACGCGACCCGTGTTGTACGAGTAACGGTTGTGTCCGAACGGCTCGATGTCGTTACAAGCGAGGTCTTCCATGTCAACTCAATTGGATAGCAGGGCAACCGATATCCGCGTCAGCGAACGCGATTATGTCCTCGGAACGCACGACGAGGAGCTCGAGCGTCTCGGGCTGCAGCACCGTGTGTGGCGTCCTCGGGCTCTCGATGCCTGGCGCCGCGCGGGATTCACCGCCGGCCAGACGTTGCTCGACGTCGGCTGCGGTCCCGGGTACGGCACGCTCGATCTTGCCGGGATCGCCGGCCCGTCGGGGCAGGTCATCGCCTGCGACCGCTCGCGGCGCTTTCTCGATGCTCTGGAGGCCCGCGCGAAGCAGCATGGAGCCGATCGCATCACGACGGTCGAGATCGATCTCGATGAAGGCGAGCTGCCGCCGATCTCGGCGCATGGAGCCTGGGTGCGTTGGGTCTTCGCATTCCTCAAGAATCCACGCGCCCTCGTCGCGAAACTGCACGATGCGCTCAAGCCCGGCGGCGTCCTCGTGACCCACGAGTACTTCGACTACTCGACCTGGCGCCTCGCGCCGCGCCTGCCGGAGTTCGAGGAGTTCGTCGCCGCGGTCATGGAAAGCTGGCGCGCGAACGGAGGCGAGCCTGACGTAGGCCTCGACCTCCCGCGCTGGCTGGAGGAGGAAGGGTTCGCCATTCGCGACATCCGCACGATCGTCGACGTCGTCACGCCTGCGAACTACGTCTGGCAATGGCCGAAGGCATTCTTCGAGACCGGTCTCGACCGCCTCGTGCAACTCGGCCACTTCGACGCCGCCCGCGCAGACCGCGCTCGCGATCTCTTCGCCAAAGCCGAAGCCGCGCCGCACGTCAGGATGGTCACCCCCGCGGTCGTGGAGATCATCGCGGTGAGGGAGTGACGAAGCGCTCCCTCTCCCCGCCCATGCCGTAGCGCCAAAAAACGCAGCGCGCAGTTCGGGGAGAGGGCCGGGGAGAGGGGAAACC
>DASQGS010000331.1:0-4959 GCA_035632455.1 Thermoanaerobaculia bacterium
CGCCGCGAGCGTCCAGAACGTCGCCACGACGTCGCTCATCGGCTGGATCGCCTGGAAGACGAACACCGGACAGGCCGCCAGCACCGCCGCCGCACCGAGGCGGTAGCCGAACGGAAGCGCGAGCTGACCGGCCAGAATGAAGAGAAGGATCAGCGATCCGATCGCCGCCAGCGGGCTGACGAGAAACGGCGCGATGCGCCATCCGCCGATCAGCGCTGCAGCGGCCATGTGAAGCGGCAGACCGGGCGGGTATCCGGGCACCATCGTTCCTGTCCGCGGGCCCGGTTTGATTCCGAGGGGAACGAACACTTCGGCGTCCGCGGGCTGCAGATTCAGGGCGTCCACCGCCGCGACCCGCTCGGTGATGTGACCGGCGGCGATCGCCCGCGCCTCGTTGAGATAGCCGGAGCTGTCCGCGCCGCCGGCGACAAAGCAGGTGTGCCGGACGAGCAACGCGAAATACGCCAGCAACGCGACCGTCGCCAGTCCGCCCGCGACCGTGCGGCCCGTGACGTTCCGCGGCGACGCACTCGCGGTCATGCCAGCAACGCGCCCTCGGTCTCGCGGTACTGGATCTCGTACAGTTTGTGGTAGAGGCCGCCGGCGTCCATGAGCTGCTCGTGCGTTCCGCGCTCGCGGATCTCGCCGTGGTGAAAGACGAGGATCGCATCCGCGGAGCGAATCGTGGAGAGGCGGTGGGCGATCACGATCGACGTGCGCCCTTCCATCAGCGTCTGGATGGCCTGCTGGATGAGCCGCTCGGTCTCGGTGTCGATCGACGACGTCGCTTCATCGAGCACGAGCACCGGTGGATTGAACGCCAGCGCCCGCGCGAACGAGAGAAGCTGCTTCTCGCCGACCGATAGCCCGGCGCCCCGCTCGCGCACCTGGGCGTCGTAGCCCTCGGACATTCGGTCGATGAATCGATCGGCTTGTACACGTCGCGCCGCCGCGTGCACCGATTCCATCGAGATGGCGGGATCGCCCAGCGAGATGTTCTGCCCGATCGTGCCGGTGAAGAGGAAAAAATCCTGCTGCACGATCGCGAACAGCCGCCGCAACGACGCCAGCTTGTAGCTACGGATGTCGACACCGTTGATCAGGATCTCGCCGCGCTGGATGTCGTAGAACCGAAGCAGGAGGCTCGTGACCGTGGTCTTTCCCGCGCCGGTGTGACCGACCAGCGCGATGCGTTCGCCGCGGTCGACGATGAACGAGACGTTCTTGAGCACCCACTCCTCGGCGTTGTAGGCGAACCAGACGTTGCGGAACTCGATCCGGTCGAGCGACGAGATCTCGAGGCCGTCGTCATTGACGATCTTCGCTTTCGTGTCCAGCAGCTTGAAGATCCGCTCGCTCGCCGCCATCGCCGCCTGGAGGATGTTGTACTTCTCCGAGAGGTCGGAGATCGGGGAGTAGAAGCGCTGGGCGTATTGGAAGAACGCGATGAGCGCGCCGACCGACAGCGTGTTGCGAACCACCTGCCCGCCGCCGTACCAGACGATCAAGGCGATACCGATGGTCTCGATCAGCTCGATCACCGGATAGAAGACGGCGTAATAGAACACCGAGTCGAGGTTGGCATCGCGATGCCGGGCGTTGAGGGCATCGAACTTCTGGGCCTCTTTCTCCTCGCGATTGAAGAGCTGCACCGTCGACATGCCGGAGATGTGCTCCTGCAAGAAGGCGTTGATGGCCGCAATTCGCGTGCGCACTTGTCTGTAAGTCTTGCGCGCGCCATGCCGGAACCAGATCGAGACGGCGACGATGAACGGCGTGATCGAGAAGAGCACCAGCGCCATGCGCCAGTTGAGCCAGAACAGCGCGGCGACGATCCCCGCCAGAACGAAGATGTCGCCGAAAATGGCTACGAACCCGGCCGTGAACATCTCGTTCAGGGCATCGACGTCCGTGGTGACTCGTGTGATCAGGCGGCCAACCGGGTTGCGGTCGAAGTACTGAACGTCCAGCCGTTGCAGGTGTCCGAAGATCTGCTTGCGCAGGTCGTACATGATGTACTGCCCCATCATGTTCATCAGGATCATCTGCGCGTAGAGCACGCCGAAGCCGCAGAGGAGCGTGACCAGATAGATCACGGCCGCCACGTTGATTCCGTCGAGCGGCTGGAGCGCCCATCCATGCGCGGTGAGCCAGTCGCCGATGCGGACGCTGACGCCGATGGGGTGCGCGCCTCGCAACGGTTTGACGAAGAGGTCGATGGCCACGGCGATGATCGCCGGGCCCGCCACTTCCAGGGCCGACGACAGGATGACCAGCAGGACCGAGAGCGCGGCCCGCCATCGGTACGGTCCGAGGTAGCGCAGAAGGCGGCGCGCCAACCTGGGATCGAACGCCTTCGCTCCCTCTTCTTCGTGCCGCTCGATCGCACCGGCCATCAGGCAGTCTCCTCGATCTCGGCCTCGATGGTCTGCCGATGGTAGAGCTCGGCGTAATAGCCGCCGGAGGCGATGAGCGATTCGTGCGAGCCGCGCTCGATGATGCGGCCCTCGTCGAGCACGACGATGTGGTCGGCATCTTTCACCGAGGAGACTCGGTGCGAGACGATCAACACCGTTCTCCCCTTCCGAACGCTGCGCAGCGAATCGAGGATGCGCTCCTCGGTGGCGGTGTCGACCGCGCTCAGCGAATCGTCGAGCAGCAGAAGCACCGGCTCGCGCACGAGGGCGCGGGCGATCGCCGTCCGCTGCTTCTGCCCGCCGGACAGCGTGATGCCACGCTCGCCGATCAGCGTCTCCAGTCCGTTCGGAAACGAGGCGACATCCGTCGAGAGCCCGGCCATGGCCGCGGCGTCCTCGACCTCATCGCCGGTGGCCTCGGCCTTGCCGAAGCGGATGTTCTCGGCGATCGACTCGGAGAAGAGGAATGTCTCCTGCGGCACCATCCCGATCCAATCGCGAAGCTGGTCCAGCGGAATGCTCTCGATCGGCCGGCCATCGAGGAAGATCGTTCCCGGCGGCGGCTCGAATGCTCGCGTGATGAGCGCCAGCAGCGTCGACTTGCCGCTCCCGGTGCGGCCGACGATGCCGACCGTCTCGCCGTTGCGCACCGTGAGGCTGACGTGACGCAGAACCTGCGGCATCGGGCCGTCGCCACCGCGCCGCGACAGCGCAGCCTCGCCGATGGCACTGGCCAGCGGGCGCGGGTAGGCGAAGGTGAGGTCGCGAATCTCGAGGTCGCCCCTCGGCGTGTCGACGTCTTTCGCGCCGCGCCCTTCTTCCGGTTCGACCGACCAGACCTCGTTCAGGCGGCGCATCGAGGCCATGCCGCGCTGCACGAGGTTGATGACCCATCCGAGGGCGATCAGCGGCCAGACCATCCGCAGCAGATAGAACTGAAACGCGACGAACGATCCGACCAGCATCGTCCCGGCGATCATCTTCCGGCTGCCGATGAAGAAGACGAGCACAAAACCGACGCCGATGACGGCGTGGAGCAGCGGCTGGAACGTCGCGATCATGCGGATCAGCGAGCGGTTCAGCCCGACGTACTTGCGATTGGCGTCGCGGAATGTCGCGGCCTCGTTTGCCTCCTGCGCGAACGCACGCACGACGCGCACGCCGGCGAGGTTCTCCTGCACGCGCGCCGAGATCTCGCCGAAGTGGTCCTGCACGCGCTTGAAGCGGCCGTGAATTCTCTGCCCGAAGAACTGGACGATGCCCGCGATCAGCGGCACGGCGAGCGTTGCCAGCAAGGCCAGTCCCACGTCGATGCGGAACATCATCACGAACGCGCCGGTCACCGCCAGCAGCGACGTGAGGGAGTGCATGACCGCCGGGCCGATCAGCATCCGCACCGAGGCCAGATCGTTCGTGGCCCGCGACATCAGGTCGCCGGTGCGTTGGTCGTAATAGAAACGGAGAGGCAGCTTCTGGAGATGCGCGTGAAAATCGTTGCGCATGTCGTATTCGATATGGCGCGACGCGCCGATGAGGATCCATCGCTGAAGGTAGAGGAACAACCCTTCCATCGCCGAAGCTCCGACGAGCAGGAGCCCGTACCGCAGCAGCGCCCCGCGGCTGACGGCACCGGCGATCTCGTTGACCGCATTGCCCACGATCATCGGCTTGGCGAGAGAAAAGGAGACCGAGCCGATCACCGACAGGGCCCCGAGCGTCAGCGATTTCTTGTACCGGGCGAAGTATCCGAGGAGCCGGCGAAACGGAGTCATAAGGTGAGTGTAAACGCGTGAGGACGGATGTTGTTCCCAGGGTGGGCCGTGGGAGACAGTGAGCAGTGGTCAGTGGTCAGTGGTCGATGGGAGGAAGTGAGCAGTGGTCAGTGGTCAGTGGTCAGTGAGAGGCAGTGAGCAATTTGGTTTGGGTGGTCAGTGGCCAGTGGTCAGGGAAGGCCGCGGCAGTCGCTGTGTTTCCCTAGCCGCTCGCGGTGCTGACCACTGACCACTGCTCACTTCTTTCCCACTGACCACTGCTTTCCCACTGACCACTGATCACTAGACTCCAACACACCAAACTCCACTGCCTACCCCCTCCTTGCTACCATTACCGCATGACCGACGCCGCGCCGCCGAGCAATCCGCCGATGGGCCACCTCGATGCCATCGAAGCCGGATCGAAACGAATCACCGTGCAAACTGAGTTCCTTTACCGTCCTACGTGGCGTGTGGAGACGAAGATCTACGTCGCGGGCGAAGTGAAGAAGCTGTACACCGTCGATCTGTCGGCGACGCCGGAGGATCAGTTGCAGCGCGTGGTCAGCGAATTCCATCAGGCGAAATACGACGAGATCGTGACGGGACTGCGGAAGAAAGTGGAGTGAAGCTGAAGATTCCGTCATCCTGAGCCGCGTAGACGGCGAAGGATCTCCCTGGCAGGATCGTCGCTTCGCAAGGAGATCCTTCGCCTCGCTACGCCCCCTCCGGGGGCTTCGCCGGCTCAGGATGACACGTTCATCTGCCATCTGACTCCTGACTTCTGCTTT
>DASQGS010000332.1:0-1920 GCA_035632455.1 Thermoanaerobaculia bacterium
GAGGGCGTTCGCGAAGCGCGCGGCGAAGGCGCGGGCGGCGGTCGCGACGAAGGTCGTCATCGGCGACCGCGTGGAGCGGATCCTGCAGTTCGCGGCGGCGAACGACGTCGGCCTCATCGTCCTCTCCTCGCACAAGGTGGACGCGCGCCGGCCCGGGAAGGGCCTGGACACGATCAGCTACAAGGTCGCGATCCTGGCGGCGTGCCCGGTGATGCTCGTCAAGTGACTGCGCTGGTCAGTTGAAGTGATTGGTTTCGGAGGCCGATCGGATCGCGACAGCCATCCGCTTGCCAGGGCTTCGTGCCACCGAAGGATGGAACACAAAAACGACGAAGACACGAAGGCACGAAAGAACTTGCGGATCGCTGTGTTTTTCGTGTCTTCGTGCAATGCCACCAACATAACCGTCGACATACAAAAGCGAACCCCCTGATCTCTCCGAAAGAGTTGGTTGCGGGACAACTCGGAGACCAGGGGGTTCTTTCCAATGGAGATCGGACAGGCACTTGGGAATCTTGAGACGCGCGACCGGTTCTCGATCGAGGCGTTGACGGATGTCATTCGGCCGGAGTGGGTAGCAGAGGCGCTCGCTGGATCGGGTGTGCGGTCGAAGCGCATTCGTCGTCTGCCCATGCCGCTCGTGGTCTGGATCGTCGTCTTGCTCGGGCTCTTCCGGCGCCTCTCGCTGGAGAATCTGCTCGAGCGGCTGCAAGGCGGCTTCTGGACCACCTGGCTGTGGCAAGGGAAGACGCCGACCGATTCCGCGCTGATCAAGGCCCGAGACGCGCTCGGCTGGCGGCCGATGCAGGCGTTGTTCCGTCGGAGCGCGCGGGAGTGGAGCGAGAGCCATCGCGCCGCGACCCTCTTCGGGAGGCGACTCGTGGCGATCGACGGCTCCACGCTGAAGGTTCCGGACTCGCCGGAGAACCGCGGGTTCTTTGGCCTGCCAGGCACCACGCGAGGCAGGCCGGGCTACCCGCTCCTGCGCGTCGCGACCGCGCTCGACATCGGCACGCGTCTCTTCTTGGCCGAGGCCCACGGCCCCTTCCGGACGGGAGAGATCGATCTCGCGCGCCGCCTGCTCGGCGAGATTCCAGTCGGCTCGCTGGTTCTCCTCGACCGGAACTTCAACGCGCATGACTTCCTCTGGGACCTTCGGCAGCGCGGCTGCGACTTCATCGTCCGAGCGAAGACGTCGTTCATCCGCAGCGTGAGGGTCCTGAGAACGCTCAGCACGGGCGAGGACCTCGTCGAGTGGACGCTGCCCTCCTACTACGAGAAGGAGCGCCCGGACATGCCTCGCACCGTGGTCATGCGTCTCATCCGATTCCGCATCGGCGATGGCGAGGAGATCCGGCTGCTCACCTCCATCCTCGACCCCGAGCTGAAGAAGGAGGAGATCGCGATGACCTACCACCTTCGATGGGAGCAGGAGACCGCGATCGATGAGCTCAAGCATCACCTCTGCGATTGCGCGACGGTGACGGCTCCCACCGCGCTGCGAAGCCGCACACCGGCCCGGATCGAGCAGGAGCTCTACGGCCTCCTGATCGCGTACAACGCGACCCGCGCGATCATGGCCGACTCCGCAGCCGCCGTCGCAAAGGATCCTTGCCGGCTCAGCTTCGTCGGCGCCCTCGAGCGCGTTCGCGAGGCGATCCACGAGATGGCCCGCCTGCCCGTCCAGCGGCTCAGGCCTCGCTACGAACGGCTCCTTCGAACCATCGCGGCCGCGGAGGTGCCGGCGCGGCCCGGCCGAAGTGCGCCGCGGGCGGTCAAGGTGAAATACTCCTCGTATCCGGTCTTGAGGCAGCGACGTGCGGCCTAACGACGGGACATTGTGCCTTGGCGTCGATTCCTCGGAACGACAGGAAGGCCCCCTTCGAGAGCCTCCGATCCGGTGCGCTGCAATCCCCGGAT
>DASQGS010000333.1:0-11605 GCA_035632455.1 Thermoanaerobaculia bacterium
CCCAGTCGAGGGCGACGGCGATGCCGATGTTCATCTCTTTGCGGTAGATGATGCTGTTCTCGTCCATTGACGAATTGAGAATTGGGAATTCGCGCAGTGCAGCGACGACGGCCTGGACGATGAAGGGGAGATAGGTGAGGTTGACGCCACGCTCGGCGTAGCTTTCTTTCGATTGTTTGCGGAGTCTCTCGATGTTGGTGAAGTCGACCTCGAAGACCGTGGTGACATGCGCGGAGGTCTGCTTCGACTGGATCATGTGCTGGGCGATCTTCTTGCGCATGACCGAGAGGGGCTCGATGCGGGTGGTTTGGCCGGGAGGGAAGGCGGGCTTCGGTGTGCCGGATTCGCGCTCGGGCGCGGGGGCGGGTGCGGGCTCGGGCTGCGGTTGCTGGAGGAAGCCGAGGATGTCGTTCTTGGTGACGCGGCCGGAGACGCCGGAGCCTTTGATCCGAGAGATGTCGACGTCGTTCTCGCGGGCGATTTTGCGGACGAGCGGGGAGGATTTCGTGCGGCGGCGTTCGTCGAGGGAAGCGACAGCTTCGTCGTCAACCTCTTCGGCTTCCGAGGGCGCGATGCTCGCGGCCGGAGCTGGAAGTGGCGCAGCTTTCGGAGCCGGCGCGGCCGCCGCCGGCGGCAGAGGTTCGGGTGCCGGTGCCTTGGTCGCGGGTGCCGGGGCGCTCGTCGCGGCGGTCTCGCCCTCGGCGGCGATGCGGGCGACGACGGCATTCACGGCGACGGTCTGGCCTTCCTGGACGAGGATCTCGACGAGCGTGCCCGAGGCGGGCGCGGGGATCTCGGCATCGACCTTGTCGGTCGAGATCTCGAACAGCGGCTCGTCCCGCTCGACCGCGTCGCCCGGCTTCTTCATCCACCGGATCACGGTTCCCTCTGCAATCGACTCCCCCATCTGGGGCATCACGACATCAATGGCCATGGGCTCCTCTTCGCTTCCTCGGATTTGCGCGTGGATCGTTTTAAAGCAAATCGGAGGGATGGGCAAGCGGGGGAGAGGTCCCTTCATCATCGCCGTCGTCAGAGACTTGCCAGAAGCGTCTCATACTGTTCGTGAGGGCCAATCCAAAACCACACGATGACATCACCGTCTTCGACGAGGCCCACGACTCGGTAGCTTCGGCCGACTCGCGCAGAGAAAACCGGCTCCTTCCAGTGAACACGCTTGAAGTGCAGGCTCGAGTGGTGAGGATTCGCCGAGAACAATCGATACGCCGCTCGGGCTTGATCGCGAAGATCAGGTGGCAACGCGGCGAAACGCTTTCGAAACGCGGACGTGGTGCGCGACTTCACAACATGTCCGGATCCAGCGGCTCCGTCAACCCGGCGCGGTACTCCTGGCGGGCTTCTTCAGCCATCCTGGCGAGGAGATCCTGCGAACGGGAGAAGAGGTCGTCCCACCGACGCTCCGACTCCAGCTCAGCCAGGATCCAGGCAGCAAATGCATCCTGCTCCTGCTCCGGGAGCTTGGAGGCCTCGGCCATCGCCCTCTCGAGAAGTTTGCTCATGCAGCAGTGATTCTACTCCCGGTCCGGGTTGTTTGAGGCATGCTGCGGCGCTGAGCCTAGCCTTCAGAACGGAATCTCGTCATCGTCATAGTCGGTCACGCCGATCGCCGATTCCTCGAGCGGTTCCTCCGGGCGATGATCAAGAACCACGGGCGCATCGTCCGTTGGGTATTCATCCAGCGGGTCCTGGTCCGGCCACTCCTCTGCCATGCCGGCCGCGACCATCCTCTTCCAGAGCTCCGGTCTGTTTCGCCTGATGAACGGCAACCGCTTCCTCCTGTGGGGATGCGCAATCCCGATGTCGATGACGAGATTCGCCAGCGCAGCGACCTCGGCGTCACCTTCGCTCGCCCACATCGCCGCCATCTGGAGATTCTTCCTCGAGATGTTCGATTGCCGGTGAAGCATCTCCCAAAGCGCGTCGAGCCAGCGCTTCCGCTCCCGCTCGCTCTTCGGCAGCCGCGCGCACTCGCGACACAGATGGCGATGATGATTCTTCCCCGAGAACGCCTCGTTGGGCCGAATTCGTTCGCACATCCAGCAGAAGTTGCCCATGGGTGGTCGCTCTTGTCGTGCCCGTCCTTCGGAGAGATGGGGACGAATGGTTGGCGGCGATGATATCGAATTCGCGTCCTGTCCTTGTGTTGCTCGCGCCGCCTCTCCCTCTCCCCGCCGGGTGAAGGCCAGGGAGACGTGAAAATGGAAGTGCGGAGGCAGGTCTCGCGCCGGAATGCGTCGCTGCTACACGCGTCGGTCTGCGTGGCGGCGCTGGTAGCAGAGTGGGTGAGAATGCCTCGGCGCCGCCGCAAGGCGAACGGAGCTTCACATGCTTGCCGCCGCCCAAGTTGTTGGCTCGATCCTGCCGCCGGTTTCCCCTCTCCCTCTCCCCGAACGCGATTTACGCCTGAACCTGAGCGTCGCGGGGAGAGGGAGATATTCAGCGCCTCGGCTGAATATCTCTTGACCAATATTCAGCGATGTGGCTGAATATCCCGCAGCGATGGCGAAACGCGACTCGAAGGCCCGCCTCGATGCATACGAGGCCGTGTTCAGCGCCCTGGCGCATGCCGCAAGGCGCCGGGTGCTGCTGGCCGTCTACTTTAATGGCGGATCGATGACCGCCGGCGAGATTGCGGCCGTGTTCTCGCATGCCTGGCAGACGACGACGCGGCATCTGCAGGTTCTCGAGAGAGCCGGCCTGCTCACGCACGAGAAGAAGGGGCGGATGCGGATCTATCGAATCGAACAGAAGCGGCTGGAGCTGGTGAAGGACTGGCTGGCCCACTTCTTCAGGGCTCCATAACGAACGACATAGGAGAGACGGAAGATGGCTACGACAAGGAAGTCGGCAAGAGTCACGGCGAAGTCGAAGGGGAAGGTGAAGGGTACGGCAAGGGTCAAGAGCAAGGCGAAGGCGAAGCGGCCAGTCCGCAAGGACGTTCCGCAATTCTTCAGGCTCAGCATCGAGGTCGACAATCTCGACGCGGCGGTGCCTTTCTATTCGAAGCTGCTCGACGTGCAGGGGCGCAGACAGCCGGGTTCACGCTGCTACTTCGAGTGCGGCCCGGTGACGCTCTCCGTGCTCGACGTCTCGTCCGCGAGGCGCCCGCATGCGGCGGCAAAGGCTCTCTATTTCACGGTGAAGAATCTCGACACGGCCTTCGAGCGGGCCAAGGCGCTGGGCTGCCTCTCGCAAGAGTCGGTGCACGACGCGCCCGGCGGCGGGATCGTCGTCCGGCCGTGGGGTGAGCGGTCGTTCTACGCCGAAGATCCCTGGAACAACCCGCTCTGCTTCGTCGAGGAGGGAACGGTCTACACGGGTTGAGCGTGATTGTCCGACGCAGACAATCGTAGGGCCCAGCCGCGCTGGGCCGAGCGCCTCGCGGATCAGAAATCAGTGTGCGGCCTCGCGTCGCTGCCCAGCGCTGCTGGGTCCTACGTTGCCGGATCCCGCGAGCAGCTCCCGCACGACCTCGGCGACGTCGCGTTTCTTGCCGTCGACCTCGAAGTTGATGCGGCGCATTGTCGTTTCGTCGATCGTGTGGGACAGCGAGGCCAGCGCGGTCGCGGCGGCGCTGCACTTGGCGTCGATATCATCGCGGCGGACGATGGCGGCGTCGTAAGTCGGGAAGAAATGGCGGTCGTCTTCGAGCGTCACGAGGCCGAGGCTGGCGTTGAGGCCGTTGGTCGCATCGCCTGCGATCAGGTCGACGCCGTTGCTGATCAGCGCTTTGTACGTGAGCCCGAGATCCATGGTGCGTGGCGGCTTGGCGAAGTGGAGATCGTATGCCCGCTGGAGGCCGTCCCAGCCGTCGAGGCGGGCGACGAACTCGTAGCCGAATCCGGGCTGGAGGCGGTCCTGGAAACGGCGAAGATCCGAGATCGTTCGGAGCCCGAGGCTTCGTGCGTCGTCGCCGCGGACGATCATAGCGAAGGTGTTGTTGAAGCCGAGCGCCGGGCCCCAATGCAGCGTTCGCTTCGCGTACTCGGCGGCGAGCGTTCGATCGATCTCGGCGCGGTCGCGCGATGCCGGGCGTTTGAAGATCGCCGTGAGCGCGGTGCCGGAGTACTCGACGTAGGCATCGATCGATCCTGAGGCAAGCGCGGTATCGCAGACGAAAGAGCCGCCGAGGTTCAGGCGCCGGTCGACGCGGCAGCCAGCGGACTCGAGTTTCTGGGCCACGAGCTCGCCGAGGATCACCGACTCTGTGAAGTTCTTCGATCCCACGACCACCGGCGCGCGGCCGCGGCAGGCGAAGAGGATCAACAGAGCCACGATCAACGCTGCGGATTGGACGGTCGTCCGGCTGAAGTCATCAGGCTCACGCGAAGACGCGAAGACACGAAGTCTCCAATGGCTCGAGAGTTGGTGATGCCCTTCGCGCCTTCGCGTCTTCGCGTGAGACGCTTCGTTCAACTCGGCATGTCGACTCATGGCTCCCGCATCCTCCGCTCGACCGCGGTCAGAATGAGATCCGCGAGTAGCGCGAGGATCGCCGCAGGTACCGCGCCTGCGAGGATCAGCGTCGTATCCACCATGGCCACGCCGCGGAAGATGAATGTGCCGAGTCCGCCGCCGCCGATCGCGGCCGCGATCGTGGCGACGCCGATGGCCGTGACCAGCGCGATGCGGATTCCGCCGATGATCGCGGGCGTCGCCAGCGGGAGCTCGATTTGCATCAGCAACTGCCGCGGCGTGAAGCCGATGGCCACACCCGCTTCTCTCACCGCCGGATCGACTCCTCGGATTCCGACGTAGGTGTTCCGAACGATCGGAAGGAGCGAGTAGAGGATCAGCGCGACGATGGCTGTGCGCATGCCGATCCCGCCGATGAACGGAATCGGGATGAGGAAGCCGAACAGCGCCAGCGACGGAATGGTCTGGATGGCGTCGACTGTGCGGAGCACGGTGCCGGACGCGGCGGAGCGGCGAGCGCACCAGATGCCCAGCGGGATGCCGGCGACGGCGGCGATGGCGACGGAGACGACGACGATGACCACGTGCTCGCCGGTCGTCCGGAGAATCTCGAGTGCGAACGGATTCATGCCACGTCCGCCGCGAGGGTGGCGCTCGCGACCAGCTCCCGCGCCAGCGGCAGGTCGCAGCGCAGAAAGTCGCCTGTGGCGCATTCGGCGACGATCGTTCCGCCGTCGAACAGGACGATCTTCTGGGCCACGCGCAGCGCTTCGTTGAGGTCGTGCGTGACGAAGACGATGGTGGCGTCGGCGCGAAGGGCGACGAACGCCTGCTGCAGCTCGCGCCGGACGATGGGATCGAGCGCACCAAACGGCTCATCGCACAACAGCAGGGGAGGATTGGCGATCAGCGCGCGAGCGATGCCGGCGCGCTGTTGCTCGCCGCCGGAGAGCGAGCGAGGCTTGCGATGCGCAAAGCGATCGAAGGGGATGGCGAGTTTTTCCATCAGCTCCGTGGCCGCGGCGCGGGTCTTGTCCTCGTTCCAGCCGAGGAGGCGAGGGACGGTGGCGACGTTCTCGTAAACCGTTCGGTGCGGAAAGAGTCCGGAGCCCTGAATGATGTAGCCGGTGCGGCGGCGAAGGGTGATGAGATCCGTTTGCGCCAAGTCCGCGCCGTCGACGAGCACCTGGCCGCGCGTGGGATTGACGAGACCGTTGATCAGGCGAAGAGTGGTCGTTTTTCCCGCGCCGCTGCGCCCGATGAGCGCGACGGATTCCTGCGGCGCGGCGCGCCACGAGACGTCGCGCAATATCGTCGCTCCGGCCGGCGCGGCGACGGAGACGTTGCGCATCTCGACTTCAGATGCCATGCGGGGAGTATACGTGGAGGGGTGAGTCGGCGTGAGTGGTCAGTGGTCAGGAAGGGCCAGCCGTCATCATGACCGATCAGACCGATCGGTCCGATCGGTCATGATCGTCGGCGTTAACGCTTGCCGAAGCGGCGCTCGATGTTGAAGCCGAGGTGCACGTCGCCTTTTTTCAGCATGCCGCCTTGGTAGGTCGTGGTGACGTACTGGTCGACCGTGGTGCCGTTGCTGTTCGTGACGAGGATCTCGAACGAGTGGCCGCCGATGGCGCGCTTCACGCCGAAGGCCCAGCCGTAGTCGGCCTTGGTGCCTTTCGGCAGATCGCGATTTCTTGGAACGAATTCCGCGACGAGGCTCAGGGCGTGGCCGACCATGAGCGCGGCGCCGGCGGGAACATTCTCGGCATGTTTGAACAGCGCGCCGGAGCTTGTCGCGGTGGCGACGCGGCCGGCGTTCGTGGCGTAGGTCGGGAGGGCGAAGATCTCGAAGCGACGGCCGAATTGGCGCGAGAGGATGAGCTGGCCGAACACGCTGCTGCGGTCGCCGAGGTTGGCCTCGGTGCGCCAGTCGCCGCCGGCGCGCACGGCGACCGAGAGCGGGATGGACTTCGCCTGCTCGACGATCACGTACTTGACCGCGGTCTCGATGTCGTCCAACGCGTTGCTGCGCATCAGCGAGATCTCGAGATCGCGGCGTGGCGACCATGACGCGCCGAAGACGACGTCGGCGTTGCTGTCAAGCCCGAACAGGGAATGGACGCGCGTGCTACCGCTGCCCTGATCGACGGCCTGGTTGAATCGGTGGGTGAATTTGATCTCCCACGTTCCTTCGGCCGGAATGTGCGGGGCCTGCAGCGTGAGGAGCGAACCGCCGAGCGGCAGCGGCGGGATCGGAGCATATGCCGTCTGCGCCGAGGCGCCCGACGCCGCGATCACAACGAGCGATGCGATGACCAACCGCTTCTCAATCATTTGGCGCTCCTCGGCGAATCCAATCGCGGATCAACTTCGTCTGGGCGTCGGCCAGATACGGCCCTCCTTGGGGCATGCGATCGCCCGTGATGCCGGTGCCGGTGATTTTCCGGTAGAGGTAGCTGTTGGCGAAATCGTTCGGCGTCACGCGGCTCAACGGCGGCATCTCGACACTGATCTTGCCGACGATCATCGCATACGACTGTCCCGGCGAAAGGATCAGTTGCTCCTGCTGACCCAGCCGGTCGTGGCAGCCGATCGCGCCGCATGTCGGCGTGAAGATCTCGTTCTGGACGCGGGTGAATGTGGCCGTCGGATCGATCGGTTCTACGCCTACGCCTCCCGGCGCGGTCGGCAGTTCCTTCAATTTTCCGCAGCTCAGAAGCAACGCGATGCTGAGCGCCGCGACGGTTACGAAAAGGGTCGGGTTGCGCATAACGCGCGGTAGGGTAGCACAGCGACTTGTGACGCCAGCGTGACGAAGATGACAAACCAGAAAGCAGAAACTAGAAACCAGAAACCAGAAACCAGAAACTAGAAACTAGAAACTAGAAACTAGAAACTAATCTCGTGATCGCGAGCATTGTCACGTCGTCTCCCGGCGGGACGCCGCCGGCGAAGGTCTGAACATGCGCGTCGATCGTGGCGAGGAGCTCCGCCGCCTGCGTGCCATGGAGCGGAGCGAGGAGATCGGCGACGGGGTTGAGTCCGAGTTGTTCTTCGCTGGCGTTCTCGGCCTCGGTGACGCCGTCGGTGAAGAGCACGAGCGAGTCGCCCGCTCCGAGGGTCACGGTCTGGTTGCGGTACGCGGCGGCGGGGAACAGGCCAACGACCATGTCGGTCGATGTGAGCTGCTGCACGCCGCCCGCGGAGATGACCAGCGGCGGCACGTGGCCGGCGTTTGCGAACTCGATCGTGCCGGTTGCCGGGTCGAGCAGGCCGGCGAAGAGGGTCACGAACTTCGTCGGCGAGGTCTTCGGCGCCAGCGTGATGTTGAGATCGCGCACGAGCTGCGCCGGTGCCGGATTGCTGCGCGTGAAGATGCCGAAGGCCGTGGCGAGACTCGACATCACGAGCGCTGCGGTGATTCCTTTCCCGGCGACGTCGGCGATGACGAAGTAGATCTGCCCGTCCGGGCGGACGAAGACGTCGTAGTAGTCGCCGCTGACGGTCTTGCACGGCTGATTCGATCCGGCGAAGACGTAGCCCGCGATCGAAGGGAGCGAGGCCGGAAGGAGGCGGCTCTGGATGGTGTAGGCAGTGCGGAGCTCTTCGTCGATCTTGGCCTTCGCCAGCGCCTGCTCGCGAAGGCGCGTGGTCTCGAGCTTGACCGCGGCGAAGCGCGCGATGTTCGCGATGGTGCGGACGTCCTCGGTCGTGACCGTGCCGTGCGAGGCGAGGAAGTCCAGGTAAAGGACGCCAAGAACTGCGTTGCCGACGAGGAGCGGGGCGCAAACCGCGGAGCGGATCTGTTGGCCCATGATCGACTCGGCGCGGGCGAGCTTGTCGTTGAGTGCGGTGTCGATGAACGAGACCACGTTGCGCTCTTCGACTACTTCGCCGAGAAGCGTGCGGCTGATCTGCAGATCGGCGGAGTCGGTCGCGTCGCTGCGCCGCATGCGGACGTCCGAGAACGACTTGTCGGGCCCGAGCAGTGCCAGCGCGACGCGCGAGGGGCCGAGCAGATCCATGACCCGGTCGAGGATGAAGTCGAAGAGCTCGCTCATCGGACGATCCTCGATGAGCTCCTCGGCCAGCGAAGCCAGCAGGCCTGCGCGCTCGCGTTTGCGGTCCCCGACCGCCTGATCCATCGGAATGGCGATGTTCCTCGTGAGCGAGGCGTCGTCGTCGATGGCGATGATCTGCGACTGGTCGCCCGAGGAGATGACGACCTCGCAATCGCCGAGGGCGATGCGATCACCGGCGTGCAACGCGACCGGCGCGGTGAGCATCGCGCCGTTGAGCAGAGTCCCGTTTGCGCTGCCGCAGTCGCGCACCCACCATCGCGAGTCGATGCGCGCGATCTCGGCGTGCTTGCGCGAGAGAAAGCGATCCTGAATCGGGATCGCGCAGTCGAGCGACCGGCCGATGGTGATGACGTCGTTCGGGAACGTCATGCGCTCAGGCGAGCTGTTGGGCCGGTAGACGATGACTTGAATGAAGGAGGGGGATATCTCCACGCTCGCGGTCTCTCTCATGATTGTGGCTGCGGATTCTAGTCCAGCTCACGAAGACGTTTCCGAAATGTCGCGCGTCCGTCATCCTTGATTGCCATAGGTGCGCAGACGGCATAAGGTGCTCAGACGGCGAGGGAGCTCTGTGGTCAGAAGGCAGAGGTGGCTAAGGTCCTCCGTGGACGTTGCCGTTGCCGTCGCCGTCGTCGTCGCCGGATTTTGATCTTGACTTCCAGGACAAGGGAGGAATCAAAGTCAATGGCCGGCGACGGCGACCCCAACGGCGACGACTACGGAAACCGCGGCCAAGGATGACGGGGAGGATGACGGCGGAGCTTCGTACCGTCGTGTCCGGCAGACACAGGGTGCCCAGCCGTTCCACGGCGGGCTGACGAAGCCTGTACCATTGGCGCTCACAATCGAAACCCGTGGAGTGGCCGATGAACGCGTACGATTTCCTCCTGGATACTTACGAGACCGAGCGGATCAAGACTTTGTCGGTCTGGTCGCTGTTCCGTGACGAGGGCATGGAGTTTCGCCCGGCGCAGCGCTCGCGAACGCCGCACGAGCAGATGGTGCATCAGTGCGTGAGCGAGGATCTCTGGATGCGCAACATGCTCGGCATCGACGCCGGCCGCCCACCACTCCCGGCCGTCGAGACGCGCCTCGAGTTTCTGCGCCACTACGCGGCGGCATCGGGTCAGCGATTGGCTCTGATGCGCGAGAAGCCGGAGCCGTGGTTCGCGGAGGCCACGACGTTCTTCAACGTACCGCGGACGAAGAGCTGGGTGCTGCTGCGCCGGCTCACGCACTCGGCCCACCATCGCGCGCAACTGACCGTCTACCTCCGGCTCCTCGGCCGTCCGCTCTATTCAACCTACGGCCCGACGGCGGACACGGGCGGGCTGTTCCAGAACAAAGCGCCGGTGATCTACCGCTACGAGTCGATTGACGCTCTCCTCGATGCCGAGGCTGATGGCGGCAGTTATCCCGACCTTCCGGGACCGGGCGCGGCGAGTCCGACCGAGCGGCCGGGTATCAAGTAACGAAAGGGATCGAGTATGGAACAGCAGCAGTCGCGCTCCGGCCAGGCGTGGGCCATTCTCTTCGCCCGTCTCGTTATCGGGCTCATCTTCTTCATGGCCGGCGTGTACAAAGTCTTCGATCTCGGCCCGGCCGGCCACGTCCGCAAGTATTTTCTTCCGTTCACGGACACGTTCCTACCGACGTGGTCGCTCTGGGCCGTCGGGGCGACGATTCCTTTCGTCGAGCTCATCGCGGGCGCGCTGGTGATCGTGGGATGGCGCACGCGCCAGGCGCTGATCGCCCTCGGCGCGGTGCTGGTCGTGGTGACGTTCGGCCATCTCCTCAAGCAGCCGCTCTACCCGTTCCACGAGCACGTGATTCCGCGCCTGGCGCTCCTGCTGTTCGTCCTGGTGATGCCGAGCGAGAACGACCGGTTTTCAATCGATGGTTGGCTGAAGCGTCTGCAACTTCGCCCTTCTCTTCGCGTAGACTTCCAAAATGTTTCTTGAAAACCTCAAGATCGCTCTGCGTGCCATCTTCGCGAACAAGATGCGCTCGATCCTCACCGTCCTCGGTGTGATGATCGGAGTCGCCGCCGTCATCGCCGTCGTGTCGCTCGTTCAGGGGATGCAGTACAAGCTGGCCAAGGATCTTCAGGACATCGGCTCGACGTTCATCGAGGTCTATCCGGAAGCGGGCGAACAGAAGAATCCGCTGCTGCAGAAGCTGCCCGATCTGACGAACGACGATGCCGTCGCCGTCCAGCGCGGCGCCTCGGCGATCAAGGAGTTCACTCCCATCTTTCTCACGACCGCCGATACCAAGCACGGCGACGCCCGCCACAGCGCGCCGCTCCGCGCCGTCAATGGCTCGTATGAGGATGTCGCCAAGCACTACGTCGATACCGGGCGCTTCTTCACCCCGATCGACGAGGACGCGCGGAAGGCCGTATGCGTGATCGGACTGAAGATCGTGGAGCGCCTGAACCTCGGGCCGAATCCGATCGGGCAGGTCATCATCATCAGTGGCTCGCCGTTCACGGTCATCGGCGTCATGGAGAAGAAGGGGAGCAGTTTCGGACGAGAGCAGGACGACGTGGTGTTCATTCCGTTCAACACGGCCACGACGATGTTCGGCGCGGAGGAGATGAAGAAGCTGGTGCTGGCGTTCCAGGCCCGCAGCGCCACCGACGTCGACCTGGCGAAGGAGCAAGTGACGGAGATCCTCCGCAGCCGGCATCACCTCAAGAAAGGCGAGCGCGACGATTTCCGCATCCTGGCGCAGGAGGAGTTGCTCAAGACCATCTCGACGATCCTCGGATACACAACGGCGATCATGGCCGCGGTCGTCGGGATCGCGCTCCTGGTCGGCGGCATCGGGATCATGAACATCATGCTGGTCTCCGTGACGGAGCGGACGCGCGAGATCGGAATCCGAAAATCGATCGGCGCCCGCCGCCAGGATGTTCTGCTGCAATTCCTGATCGAGGCAATCTCGCTCTCCGGCCTCGGCGGGCTAGTGGGCATCGCCATCGGCTACGTCATGGCGGCGGCAGTGAGAACCGGCCTGAGCAAGTTCGTCGACCTGCCGCCGGTCCACACACCGATCTGGGCGATCGGTGTCGCGTTCAC
>DASQGS010000334.1:0-10862 GCA_035632455.1 Thermoanaerobaculia bacterium
CTGGGGTGATCCGGAGGTCACAAAATGGATCGACGTTCGCGGCTGCCTTTCTCCTGACGACGTGAATGAGCGACTCGAGCGGGAGATCGATTCGCAGCGGCGGCACGAGGTCCAGTATTGGCCGATTTTTCTGCTCGAGAACGATGACCACGTCGGATGCTGCGGCCTACAGCCCTACGATCTTCCGACGCGCGTCTACGAGTTGGGTGCGCACATCCGCCCCGCGTACTGGAGGCGCGGGCTCGCCAAGGAGGCGGCGGGCGTCATCGAGTACGCGTTCAACACCCTTGGCGCGTCTGGGCTGTTTGCAGGCCACAACCCTAACAACATGGCATCGCGCGGCCTGTTGACTGCCCTCGGGTTTCGCTACACCCACGACGAGCTCTATCCGCCGACCGGGCTCCTGCATCCGTCGTACTTCCTGGCCCGGCCGCTGGTCCGCCGTCGTCATCCTTAACCTTACTGTAACCCTGACGTGGTTTAAGGTGATCGATGCAACTGGGTCCGTATCGCCTGCTCTCCCTTCTCGGCTCCGGTGGAATGGGTGAGGTATGGAAGGCCGAAGACACACAGCTCCTTCGGGAAGTCGCGGTGAAGATCCTTCCCGAAAGCCTCGCCGGCGATCCGGAGTGGAAGGCGCGTTTCCTGCGGGAGGCCCGCACCGCGGCGAGGCTTAGCCATCCCGGCATCGCTACGATCTACTCGGTGGCCGAGCACGGCTCGACGATGTACATCGCCATGGAGCTGGTGGACGGCAAGCCACTGTCCGAGATGATCGCGGCGAAGCTCTCGCCGTCGGTCGTCATCCGCATTGTCCGCGAGGTCGCTCTCGCCCTGGCGTGCGCCCACGAGACCGGCATCATTCACCGCGACATCAAGCCGGAGAACATCGTCGTCAGCCGCCGCGGCGTGAAGGTGCTCGACTTTGGCATCGCCAAGGACATCGCCCGGCCGGTGGACAAGACGTTGACGCAGAAGAACATGATCGTCGGGACGCCGTACTACATGTCTCCGGAACAGGCTCTGGCACGTCCGCTCGATCATCGCACCGACATCTTCTCCCTCGGCATTGTGATGTATGAGGCATTGTCCGGGCGCCGCCCGTTCGACGGCCCGAGCGTGACCGAAACGTTGATGCAGGTGATCTCGGCGCAGCCAAGCCCGCTGCCGGAGCTGGTTCCTTCGGTGCCTCGCGAGCTGATCGCCGTGGTCGAGAAGTGCCTCGAGAAGGAGCCTTCGGCCCGCTACGGCCACATGAACGAGCTCGCCAAGGAGTTGGCAGCCATCCAGTTGCCCACCGGCGCCGTGCCCGCGATAAAAGGCGTGTCGAAGAAGCTCTCCGAGGCCAACACCCAGGTGCTCTCGACCCCGAAGAGGCGGGCTCTGGTGGCTGACGACGACATGACCGCGCGCATCGTGATGACCAGCGTCCTGGAGACCGAGGGGATGCAGGTTGACCAAGCCGAGAACGGCGCCGAGGCGGTCCGCCTTCTCAAGCAGAACGAGTACGCCGTCTTCTGCCTCGACCTTCTCATGCCCCGCCTCGACGGCTGGAGTGTGCTCGACTACATCCGAAATCACCTCAGCGTCCGCCCTAAGAGCATCTGCATCGTCACCGGCGTCAAGGATCTCACCCTCAGCGTCGCCGACCGCGAGATCGTGACCGACGTGTTCAACAAGCCGATCAATGCCGGCCAGTTCAACGAGTACATCAAGAGCGTGGCCTGCGAGTGATCCACGTTCACCGCGCCGCTGCCGTCTCGCTTGCCTTCCCCGCTCCTCCGATCGCGAACGTCTTGCCGTGGCTCATGAGAATCGTGTACGGGTTCGTCGGCACGCCTCCCCAATAAGCCCGCGGCGATTTGAGGTGGGCGACAGCGAAGTGGAGGTGAGGGGAGCGGCGCTTCGCGTTTCCGGTCGACCCGACATAGCCGAGGACCTCGCCTTGCCGGACCTCCATCCCGTCCTCGATGTCGGGGGCGTAATGGTCGAGGTGGGCGTAGTAGTAGACCGTATCGCGCTGCTGGTTCACGAGGTATATGGTCAGCCCGCCGGCGTCGCTCTCCGAGATGCTGGCGATCGCGCCGTCGACCACGGCCACAACCGGCGTGCCTCGGGGAGCCATGATGTCGATTGCGTGATGCTTATGGCGGTAGCGCGGCGACTTGAAACTGTCCTTCAAGCTCTCCTTATTGACGCCCACGACTGGAATCAGGAGCGCATCGGGATCGAATTCGGATTCCGTCTGGACCGCCGGCGGATCGCACTGCGGATCGCCCGACACCTGCGCACCAGCGGGCGATGCGAGAGCCGCTGTGAGCGCGAAGAGGGCAAGGATCACCCCGAATCGTCGACTGTGCATGCCGCAGAGTAACCCAGCGGAGCGATCGTGTGAAGTAGGGGCGCACGGCTGTGCGCCCGGGGGCGCACCAGGCTGTGCGCCCGAAACCCCCGTCGTGGTAGGGGCTGACCAGGCTGTGCGTCCGGGGGTGCACGGCTGTGCGCCCCTACGACGGCCGTCGGTGCGTCCTTGCCCCCACCGCCCGCCACGCCGTCGCGACCACCGCCACCCCCGCCGCAATTCCATATTCCGCGAGCGAGAGCGGTTGCACGGCGAACGTCCGCGCCAGCGGTGCGAGGTAGAGGACCAGCGGCAGACTCGCGATCACGCCCAGCCAGATGATCCAGAACGATCGATGGCGTGGCAGACCCGCGGCGTGCCATGAGCGGTCGCCTGCGCGCGCGGCCAGCACGAGTATCGCGATCCCGGTCATCAGCACCGCGATGGCCATCGACCGTGCGTGCCATTCCCCGCGGGCAAGCGAGAGCGTGTAGACGATCATGCTGCCGATCGCCAGGAGCACCGCCGAGACGATCGACGGCAACAACTGCGACCGTTCGAGCAGCGGCGCCGCCGGATCGCGCGGTCTCCGCTGCATCACGTCGCGCGGCGCGGCTTCCGATTCGAACACCAGTGCCGCCACCGGATGGACGATCAGCTCGAGCCAGACGAGATGAACCGGAAGAAGGAGCGGCGGGAAGCCGAGGAGCGGGATGAAAAGCGCCAGCGCAGGGACGACGATCTTCACCGGCACGAGAAAAAGAAACGCGCGTTGGATGTTTGCGAAGATCTGCCGCCCGCTGCGCACCGTCGCTACGATGGAGGCGAAGTCGTCGTCGAGCAGGACGATACCCGCCGCGGCGCGCGCGGCTTGCGTTCCGCGCACGCCCATGCTGATGCCGATGCTTGCGCGGCGCAGCGCCGGCGCGTCGTTGATGCCGTCGCCGGCCATGGCCACGACTTCCCCGCGCCGCATGAGCGTGTCGACGATCGCGTACTTCTGCTCCGGCCGGATTCTCGCGAAGATCGTGGCGTGGACGATGGCTTTTTCGAGCTGATCCGGCGGCATCCGGTCGAGGTCGTCACCGGTGAGGATCCACTCGTCGTCGTGCTCGATGCCTGCCGCCGTTGCGATGGCGTGCGCGGTCAGCACGTGATCGCCGGTGATGAGCTTGACCGCGATCCCTGCACGCTGGCACTCGGCGACCGCCGGCGGCACGTCGTCGCGCACCGGATCGCGGAAGCCGATCAGGCCGTAAAGCTCGAGCCCTTGTTCATCCTCGGCGCGATTGCCCGTGAGCGTCCCCGATCGCCCTGCCACCGCGAGCACGCGGTAGCCGCCGCCGGCCAGCCTCGCATGTTCCGCGAACGCGCGCTTCGTCTGGTCCGCATCCAGCGTGCAGTGCTCGACGATTCCCTCGATCGCGCCCTTCGCAACGATGCGCTGACCGCGCAGCGTGCCGCCATCGCGCGGTTCCCAGACGTGGGCCATGTGCTTGCCGATGGGATCGAACGAGTAATCGTGAATGAGCGACCAATCCGCGTGCAGCTTCGCGACGTCGATCCCATGCTCGGCGCAATGCGCCACGATGTCCTGCTCGAGCGTGTCCGCCGGATGCGGCTCGCAGGCCAGCACCGCGGCCACGAGAAGATCATCTTCGTTGATGCCGGCGGCGAGCGCCACGTGCTCCTCGAGCTCGAAGCGGCCGCGCGTGAGCGTCCCGGTCTTGTCAGTGCAGATGACCGTTGTCGCGCCGAGGGTCTCGACGCTGGCGAGGCGCCGGACGAGCACGCGATGTTGCGAAAGGCGCCACGCTCCGAGCGTTAGGAAGACCGTGAAGACGAGCAGGAACTCCTCGGGGGCCGCGGAGATGGCGAGGCTGATGGCCGCCAGAAGCGCGCGGCCGAGCCCGAGGCCGCGATACCACTCGATCGCCAGAATGCCGATCGCGGCGATGCCCGCTCCGATCAGCAGGCCGTTCACCATCCGATGAATCTTGCGCTGCAGCAGGCTCGGCTCGAGCGGAGCGCTGCCGACGAGCGCGCCGATCTTGCCGTATTGCGTGGCCAGGCCGGTCTGCTCGATCTCGCCGAAGCCGTGGCCTGTGAGGACGATCGATCCCGCGAAAAACCTCGATTCGACGGCCTTTTCCTGCGGTTCCGACTCGCCCGTGAGCGCCGACTCGTCGACGCTGAGATTCGCCGAGAAGCGCACCGCGCCGTCGGCCTGCAGCATGTCGCCTTCGCTGATGACGACGATGTCGCCCGGCACGAGCTCCTCGGTGGCCACATCGATGATCGCGCCGCCGCGCACGACGCGGCTGCGCGGCGAGACCGCCGCGGCGAGCTTCTTCAGCGCCCCGCGGGAGCGCGCCTCAAGCACCACGTCGATCGCCAGCACCGGAGCCAGCGCGACGAGCAGAATGATGCCGTTCTTCGAGTCGCCGAGGGCGAAGTACACCGCCGCCGCGAACGCCAGCATGATCGCCATCGGATCGGCGAAGACCGAGAGCGCGTCGCGGATCCGCTGCCACGCCGAGGACTGCACGAGCTCGTTGCGCCCAAACGCACGGAGGCGCTTGGCAGCTTCGTCGTGCGAGAGACCGGAGAAGGGCACCATCGACATAACGAGAGCTTATCGTCTTTGGAGCACTCTATGGACTGCGGCGGCTCGCCGCCGCTTTGGATGACCACTCGCGCGGGTCGATGTTGAGGTCATCCAGACAAGAGGCGGGTGAGACGCTTCGTCTGGGAGGATGACTCAGATTCGTTTCTTGCAGAATTCTCGATGGTAGCGATCGCGCCGGAGGCGCGACTGAAGTTAGCCGGTGGCAGCGGCCCACGATGATCAACTGAGCGCCCGTCGAAGCGCCGGTTTTCCGAAGGCGCTCCAGCGCCCCATCCGGGGCGCCAACGCATATTCCAGTACGTCTGCCGCTAACCGGTGGCAGCGTCTACGCGCTGCCACCGGCTCATCTCAGACGCGCCTCCGGCGCGACGCGAGATCCGTAGAGCGTCTCCATGTGACGCGCCTGCCATGCCCTCATCATCGCGAGCCGCCGCAGTCCATAGCGTGTAACCTTACGACCTCCATGTTTCCCACGACTCGCCGCAGCATTCTCAATGCCCTCGGGAGCGGCGATGCCTCGGAGCGCGCGCGGGCGATGGACAGTCTCGTCAATCTCTACTGGAAGCCGCTCTACAAGTACCTGCGCGTCGGGTGGAAGCGAACGCCGGAGGACGCCGAGGATCTGACCCAGAGCTTCTTCGCCCGCGTCCTCGAGAAAGACTCGCTGGCGTCATTCGATCCGGCGAAGGCGCGGTTCCGGACGTTTGTCCGCACGCTGCTCGACCGCCATGTGACGAACGAGAGGAGATTCGTGGAGCGGATCAAACGCGGTGGCGGCGACGTGCATCTCGACTTCGACGCGGCCGAAGCGGAGATCGGCAGGGACGATCCGCGCGTCGTCACGCCGGAGGAGTACTTCCAGCGCGAATGGGTGCGCAGCGTCTTCGCCATGGCCGTCGAGCGGCTCAGTAGCGACCTCGCGGCGTCGAATCGCGCGACCCACTTCGCGCTGTTCGAGGCCTACGATCTCGACGACGGCGAGAAGATCTCGTATCGCCAGCTCGGCGAGCGGCATGGCCTCAGCGAGACCACGGTCACGAATCATCTCGCGGCCGCACGCCGCCAGTTTCGCGCGATCGTCCTCGATATCCTTCGCGACGTGACGGCGTCCGACCAGGAGTTCCGCGCCGAGGCACGCGCACTCCTCGGAGGCGAACCGTGACCTGGCTCTCCGATGATGCCGTGGCGCGATTGCGCACGATCGCAAACGAGCCTGACTTCAGCGGCACCCGGTACCGATTGATCGGCGAGATTGGCCGCGGAGGCATGGGCGTCGTCTACGAGGCCGAAGACCTCCCGCTCGATCGGCGCGTGGCTGTGAAAGTGCTGGCGGCCGAGCTCGTCGCGCCGGGCGACGCGGAGCGCATCGAGCGCGAGGCGCGGATCATAGCTCGACTCGAGCATCCGGGCATCGTCCCGGTGCACGACGTCGGCACACTCGCCGACGGCCGCGTCTTCTACGCCATGAAGCTCGGGCGCGGAACGCGGCTCGACCGCTGGATTGCCGCCGAGCCGCATCGCACCGAGCGCCTGCGCGTTTTTCTCCGAATCTGCGAGGCCGTTGCTTTCGCCCACGCGAACGGCGTCGTGCATCGCGATCTGAAGCCGGAGAACATCATGGCCGGCGAGTTCGGCGCTGTGCTTGTGATGGATTGGGGCCTGGCCAAGCCCTCGGATGCGAGCGAGCCTCGGGGAACGATCGCCGGCACGCCCGGCTTCATGGCGCCCGAGCAGTCCCAAGGCGACAGCGAGGCCGTCGATGCGTCGACCGACGTCTACGCCCTCGGCGCGATCCTCGATTTAATCATCCGTGTTGGAGAAGGCGCCGTCCCGAGCCGACTTGCGGCCATCGCCCGCAAAGCGCGCAGCGAGCTCAAGAGCGATCGCTACGCCGGCGTGCCCGAGCTCATCGACGACGTGACCCGCTTCCTCGACGGCGAGCCGGTCGCGGCATACCACGAGAACGTCTTCGAGCGCATCGTCCGCTGGCTGAGCCGGTATTCGGTTCTGGTCGCGATCATTGCTGCGTATCTGATCATGAGGGCGATCGTGTTTCTGTGGTTGCGAAGGTAGGGAGGCAAAAGTACCCTCTCCCCGTCCGGGTCGTATCGCCAAAAACGCAGTCCGGAATTCGGGGAGAGGGCAGGGTGAGGGGCAACAAAGCGGCAGGATTTGGGCCATGCACCCCGCGATTCGCGCGACGTTTTCCCCTCTCCCCGGCCCTCTCCCCGAACGTCGGATTGCGTTCTCGGCGCCACGACACGGACGGGGAGAGGGAGCTCGGCTAAAGGAAATTGCAGCGAAGTTGTATAGGCCTCTTGGAGGGAAACATCATGAACAAGATCATCCTCGGATTGCTCCTCGGCGGCTTCCTCGGCATCTTCGACGGACTCACGGCCTGGTTCACGCCGGAGGCACGGCCGATGATCGTCGGTATCGTCATCGGCTCGACGATCAAAGGCATCATCGCCGGCATCGCGGCGGGCTGGTTCGCGCCCAAAGTGCAGTCCGTGCCCGCCGGCATCGCGTTCGGATTCGCCGTCGGTCTGCTGCTCGCATTCGCCGTCGCGGCGATGCCCTCAGCTACGGGCAAGCACTATTACTTCGAGATCATGCTGCCGGGCAGCATCCTCGGTGCGGTCGTCGGTTGGGCCACGCAGCGGTACGGCCGCTCGTTGCGTGGCGCCGCGGCTGCCGCGCTGATGATTGCGGTCGCATTGACGGCGACATCGGCGCGCGCCGCCGATCCCGCGACTGGCGTGAGCGCTGCCGCCGCGTTGGAGCACCTCAAGACTCTCGCTGGCTCATGGGAGGCGCATCTCGGCGCTGCCGACGGCCCTGCGGCGACTCTTCAGTACCGCGTGACCGGCGGCGGAGAGGTCGTGATGGAGACGCTCTTTCCCGGCACGCCGCACGAGATGATCACCATGTACACGGTCACCGGCGACGATCTCACGGCGACGCACTACTGCTCTGCAGGCAACCAGCCGACCATGCGCCTCAATCGCGCCAAGTCCACAAACGACGATTTGGTCTTCGATTTCGTCAGCGTCGCCGGCCGGCACGCGACCGACGCCCCGCATATCGATCACGGCTTCATCCGCTTCACCGCCGAGGGTCGGGTCCATGCCGCTTGGACCGGCGTGAAAGACGGCAAGGTCGACGACGTGAAGCAGTTCTTCCTGACTCGCGGGAAGTAGGACGAAGTCTACTCGTGCCGCAGCGCCTCGATCGGATTCAGCCTCGCCGCCCGCATCGAGGGAACGATCGTGGCGACGAACGACACGGCCAGCGAGAAGATGGTGATGACAATGATGTCGCCGGCCCGCGTGATGAACGGGATCGACGACACGAAGTAGACCTCGGCGATCTCCGGCGGGAACGACACGAGCTTGAACCGCGTGATGATCCAGCAGATCGCCACGCCGAGGATCACGCCCGTCGCCGTTCCCACGAAGCCGACCATCGCGCCGTACCACAGAAACACCTGCCTCACGGTCCGCCGCTCCGCGCCCATCGAGGTCAGGATGCCGATCTCCTTCCGCTTCTCGTGCACGGTCATGATCAGCGTCGAGACGATGTTGAACGTCGACACGAACACGATCAAGCCGATGACGATGAAGAGCACGAGCTGCTGGAGCCGCAGCATCCAGAACAACTGCCGGTTCATGTCGCGCCAGTCGCTGACCGCGAAGTGGCGGCCGGTGCGGTGCCCGATGTCGGCCGCGACTTGATCGAGCGAGGCGTGGTCGCGCAGCTTGACCTCGATCAGGTTGGCGACGCCGGGCGTGCTCATCAACCGCTCGGCGTCGCGCAGGTCGACGAAGAGCCAGCGCGCGTCGTATTCGTAGAAGCCGGTGTCGAAGACATTGGTGACGACGAACGACGCCGTTCGCGGCAGAAACGAGCCGCCCGAGGCCTCGGTCGGCACCGTGACGCTGATCGACGAGCCGTTCTCCACGCCGAGCTTCGCGGCGAGATACTTCCCCACGGCCACGCCGCGCTCGCCCTCGGCGGTCTCGAATTTCATCGACGGCCCGACCATCTTCGCGATCATCGGCGTCGTCTTCGCGCGCTGCGGCTCGATCCCTTTCAGCATCACTTCGGCGCCGGTGGTGTTCTTCTCGGTCGTGACCATCGCGTGCTGAAACAACACCGGCGATGCCTCGGCGACGCCCGGCGTGGAGCTGACGATGTGTACCAAGCGGCTCGTGTTCGAGATCGTCCCGCCGACCGAATAGACGAAGATCTCCGCATTCCCGCCGAGGAGCTTCTGCTGCAGATCGTTGCGATACCCGGTCATCAAGGCCATCGAGATCACCAGCGCCATCACGCCGATGACCAGGCCGAAAACGGACACCATCCCCACCGCGGACACCAGCCTGTCCGTCGGCCGCCGGATGTACCGCCACGCGATGACATAGGGAAGGTTCACCGGGAGAGTGTACTCAATCGGTGGCACAGACAAGAGTGTCTGTGCCACCAATGCAGACAGATGTGGCACCAATGCAGACAGATGTGGCACAGACACTCCTGTCTGTGCCGCCCTGTCCGTGTTTGGCCGACCTGTCCGAGTGGTCCACGAAAGCGGCGGCCTCGCCGCCGCAGTCCATAGCTACCCGGACCACTCCTCGATCATCTGCATGAACTCGCCGAAGAGATGAAACGAGTCGTGCGGTCCGGGCGCGGACTCGGGATGGTATTGCACGGCCATGACCGGCTCGCGTCGGTGGCGGAAGCCCTCGAGGGTCTGGTCGTTGAGGTTGATGTGCGTGAATTCGACGTCGCTCAGGTTGAGCGAGTCGGGATCGACGGAGAATCCGTGGTTCTGCGCGGTGACCTCGACGCGGCCGGTGCGGAGATCTTTGACCGGATGGTTGCCGCCGCGGTGGCCGAACTTGAGCTTGTACGTCCGCCCGCCGAGGGCCAGGCCGAGGAGCTGGTGTCCGAGACAGATCCCGAAGATCGGAACGCGGCCGATGAGCTGACGGATGTTGTCCTGTGCATACGTGACAGGCTCCGGATCGCCCGGGCCGTTGGATAGCAGCACGCCGTCGAAGCGCGAATCGAGGATCTCGCTGGCGTGCGTCGTGGCCGGGTAGACCACGACCTCGCACCCGGCGCCGGCGAGATGACGAAGGATGTCGCGCTTGACGCCGAAGTCGTAGACCGCGATCCGCTTCTGCGGCGATTCGACGTTCTCGGCGATCCACGGGCGGAGAGCGGTGACGTGCTTCACGAGGTCCAGGCCGCTCATCGAAGGCGCGCTTCGCACCTCGGCGAGGAGATCATCGACCGTGCGATCCTGCGTCGTGATCATCCCGCGCATCGCTCCCTCGCTCCGGATCTTGCGCGTGAGCGCCCGCGTGTCGAGCCCGAAGATGCCCGGAATCCGGCTGCGCACGAAGTACTCCTCCAGCGACATCTCCGATCGCGCGTTCGACGGCACGGCCACGGCATCGCGAACCACAAACCCCGCCACTTGCGGCCCCTCGCTTTGCTCGACGGCGGCCTCGATCCCGTAGTTGCCGATGTGAGGGTAGGTCATGACCACGATCTGAAACCGGTACGACGGATCGGTGGCGATCTCCTGATAGCCGGTCAGCGAGGTGTTGAACACGACCTCGCCGATGGCATTCTCGGCCGAGCCGAAGGACTCGCCATCGTAGACCGTGCCATCTTCGAGAATGAGGCGGGAGGGGAGAGGCATGGTCCGCATTATAACTTCTACGGATTTCAACGCGCCGCGACGCTCGCGTCACGGCGGTGCGGGTTCGCCGCCGACTTGGCTTGGCCCGTAGGGCCCAGCAGCGCTGGGCCGCCACGCGAGCGGTACATCGGTTTTGAGCCGCGCGGCAATCGGGCCCCGCGCTGGGCCGTACGATTTGCCGG